>CALCBL010000074.1 GCA_937897495.1 uncultured Burkholderiales bacterium | reverse complement strand
CCGATGGGGCCTGTACATCGCCATTCTGTGGACCTTGGTTTCTTTGGGTGTGGCGAGCCTCCTAGGCCCTTGGGGCTTTGGCGCTGCGGTGGTCGGATTGTTCTTAGCTTGGGCCTACAGCGCACCCCCTTTTCGCTTGAAAGAAAACGGCTGGTGGGGCAATGCCGCTTGCGGCATCAGCTACGAAGGCATTGCATGGACCACCGGCGCCGCCGTGATGGCGGGCGGCCAAATGCCCGACAAACGCTCCTTGCTGCTGGCACTTTTGTACAGCTTTGGCACGCACGGCATCATGACTTTGAATGACTTCAAAGCGGTGCAAGGCGATCGCCAAATGGGCGTGCGCTCGCTGCCCGTGCAACTGGGCGTTCAATCGGCAGCGGGTGTGGCCTGCTGGTTCATGGGCTTGCCGCAAGTGGTGGTGATCATTTTGCTGTTTGCATGGGGCTGCCCCGCGCAAGCTTTGGCTGTGGCTGCCCTGCTGGGCATTCAGCTTTTGATGATGGATTATTTTTTGACGCGTGTGGTTCAACGCGCCCTTTGGTACAGCGGCTTTGGTGTGCCGTTTTTTGTCGCAGGCATGATGGTCAGTGCCTTTGCCCTGCGCGGTTTAATTTCTTAAGGTGATGACATGAGCTCTATAGAAACATTCGATGTGGTGGTGGTAGGCGGTGGTCCTGCAGGTGCTACTGCAGCGCACACCTTGGCCAAACGAGGCCATTCGGTCTTGTTGCTGGACAGGGCTGGGCGCATCAAACCTTGCGGCGGTGCCATCCCGCCTCGTCTCATCAAAGACTATGACATTCCAGACCATTTGTTGGTGGCCAAAGCAAGGTCTGCGCGAATGATTGCACCCAGCAACCATGGCGTCGATATTCCGATTGACAACGGTTTTGTGGGCATGGTTGATCGGTCTGAATTTGACGAGTGGCTGCGTGTACGCGCCGCAAGTGCAGGCGCTGTGAGGCGCATTGGCACCTTTGAAAAATTAACGCGCGACGTAGACGGCGTCAGCATTTTGCATTTTGAAGCCCGTGAGCACCAACAACGCGGTGGCGGCAAACCCGCCATGGTGAAGGCGCGCACCATCATTGGTGCAGATGGTGCGAAGTCACAAGTGGCAAGACATGCTGGCGTGACCGGTGCTGCAGAAACGCAATATGTGTTTGCGTACCACGAGATTGTGAAAGCCCCGGCCATCAAGCCTGCTGGGTATGACGACACACGCTGCGATGTGTATTACCAAGGCAAGTTGTCACCTGACTTTTACGGTTGGGTGTTTCCCCACGGCGATACCTTGAGCATTGGCACAGGCAGTGCCGACAAAGGTTTTTCACTGCGCAATGCCGTTGGCGAATTGCGCAATGCATCGGGTCTGGGCGACAGCGAAGTGCTCAGGCGCGAGGGCGCACCCTTGCCCATGAAGCCTTTGAAGAAATGGGACAACAACCGCGATGTGGTGTTGGCCGGTGATGCAGCGGGTGTGGTGGCACCTGCATCAGGCGAGGGCATTTACTACGCCATGTACAGCGGTGAATTGGCAGCCTATGCGGTTGAAAAAGTATTGCACACAGGCGATGCCAAGAATTTGCAAATGGCACGCAAGCAATTCATGAAAGAGCATGGCACGGTGTTTACGGTGCTGGGCATCATGCAATGGTTTTGGTACAGCAGCGAAAAGCGGCGCGAACGCTTTGTCAAAATTTGCGAAGACCGCGATGTGCAGCAACTCACGTTTGAGTCGTACATGAATAAAAAATTGGTGCGCAAAAAACCAATGGCACACGTGAAGATTTTCTTCAAAGACATGGCGCACTTGTTGGGCTTGGCGAAAGTGTGAACCTCGAAGACATTTACCAATCGACCTTGGTGGTTGACATTGCGATTGGCTTTATCGTCATAGAAACTTTTGTCTTGTGGGCCTTTCACCAAATCACAGGGCGCGGCTTGGTGGTTCAAGATGTTTTGTTGACCATCCTTTCGGGCTTGTCACTCATGCTCGCTTTGCGCTGTGCACTCACACCTGGATTCTGGCCCGGCATGGCTTTGTTTTTAATCACGGCGGGCTTAGCCCACGGGGCTGATTTGCGCGCACGCGCCAAAGCCAAAAGAGATGACTACTGACGCGCTATTGAATGCGCTGGCAAGACAACGTGTCTTGGTGTTGTGA
>CALCBL010000073.1 GCA_937897495.1 uncultured Burkholderiales bacterium | reverse complement strand
AGCCACTTCTTCTTGCAAGCGTTTCACAATGTGGGCAGGCGTGCCAGCTGGTGCCAACAAGCCACTCCAAAAATTCACCGACACATCGATGCCTTGCTCTTTCAAGGTAGGCACTTGTGGGTAGGCGGCCAGGCGCTGCTCTGAGGTGACGCCCAAGGCGCGCAATTTACCGGCCTTTAACAAAGCCGCAATGGGACCAGAATCGATCAGGGTCATTTGCACCTCTTGAGTCAAGACAGCATTGATCGATGGTGCACTGCCTTGGTAGGGAACGTTCAGGGCTTTCAAACCCGTCTTCGCTTTAACCAACTCCATCACCAATTGAAATGAAGCCGAAGGGTAAGAGTAGTTGAACTTTGTTGGATTGGCTTTGCTCAAGGTCACCAATTCAGCAAATGTTTTGGCCGGCGACGCTTCATTGACCGCCAGAATCATGGGGAATGAACCCGCCAATGAAATGGGCGTCAAATCTGTGACGGGGTTGTAGGCCAATTTGGCCACCAAGGCGGGGTTGAACACAATGGGGCCACTGGCAGCCATCAGCAAGGTGTAGCCATCGGGGGGTGACTTGACCACCAACTCGGTGCCCACTGCCGCGCCAGCACCTGGTTTGTTTTCTACCAGCACGGGTTGGCCCAATGCAGGCGCTAATTTCTCGGCCACAACACGCGCCAAAATGTCATTGGCACCACCAGGCGCGTAAGGCACCACAATGCGGATTGCTTTGTTGGGCCATGCGGTTTGAGCTTGCACGGATGTGCAAAGACCGGCCAACATAAGGAGCGCCACGCCCACAAGTGTCTTGCGTTTGTGCGTCATAAGTTGTGATGGTTTCATTTCAATCTCCTGTCTAAACGGTGTCAAATTTTGATAATCAATTTTGGGCTTCAGGGATTTGGGGCTGCAATCAGAGCGGCGTGATGCGAACATGAAGCAATGCACTTCGCCCTGCATCCAAGGCGGCCAAACATCTTTCGATGGCCGCTTCAACTTGCTCAGGATCTGTCAATCTTTCGCCATGCGCGCCAGCAGCTTCAGCAATGGCGGCAAAGTCTGTTGAGTAGCCTAAATCAGAAGCAAATTGGTTGGTGCTCTTGGCTTCACCTTGCGGATACATGCGCAAGGTGGACTCTTTCACTGCAGACCATCCGCCGTTGTCCAGAATCACCGTGAGAATGGGCAAGCCATACTGGTTTGCAACGGCATAGACCGAGCTTGGATTGCTAAAGTAAAAAGAGCCATCACCCACAAAATGAATCACCCTGTTATCGGCTTGTGCCAGCTTAATGCCTAGTGCTGTACCCGCTGAAAAACCCAAGCCACCTCCCGACAAGCCCATCAAGCTACCTGGCACCTCGCGCGGTATTTGCTCAAACACCGCCATGGTGTTGCGAATGGCCTCATTCAAAACAACGTCGTGCAAATCAATTTTTTGACCCATCACGGCGCACAGGTAATGTGGATTGATGGCGTTGACAACACCCTTTGCTTGGGCAAGGGAAGCTGCCTTCTGTTTGTTTTGCGCATGCGCTGTTTTGAAGGCCAAGCCCCTTGCCGCCGCTTTTGTTTTGAACTCTGGTGTGGCACTGCTTTCAATGATCTCAATCAATTGCACAATTAAGCGAACACTGTCACCCTCAATGCGCGCGTTGAGTGGGAATCCCCACATGGGAATATCGCGCTTGATGGCATCCACATCCAACTGAGCCCAATAGGCGTTGGGGTTGACACGTGTCGTTTTGGGAATCCATGGGACATCGACATCGACCATCAATCCGAAGTCTGCCTGTTCTGTGAAGGCGGCAGGGTTGTAGCCGGCAAAATAAGGCGAGTCACGCCGTATGTTCATGTAGATGGTATTGAATTCACAAACCCGCATGCCACACAAGACAGCCAATTTTTCTATCAGTGCAGGCGCCTCGCGGTTTCTGCCAGCATAGGCGGTGACCAGCATTGGATTGTCTGAACGCATGAGCTGCTCAGCAATGGCGCGAACTGCACTTGCATCTGCACCCTGAGCTTTGACGGGTAAGTGATTTTGATGGCCATAAGCTCCCACGCTGGCAGCGTCAACAGGTGCTGCCAAAACTTCTCGAGGCAATGTAAGGTAGACCGGTCCGGTAGGGTCACTTTGCATGACAGCGCCAGCTCTAGACACCACTTCATGCGCCATAGAAGGCCAGGCCAAGTTGTACTCCCACTTGACATACGGCCTCACCACACTGGCTTGATCAAAGGGTTCTTGAATGAAATGAACATATGTGTCGCGGCCACCTGTTACACCATCGAAGGTGCTCATGGGCGCGCGACCCGCAATGAGCAGAACAGGAATTCGTGTTCGGCAAAGATTGTGCAAGCCAATGGCAGCGTTGGCGGGTCCCGCATCAACGTGCACCAAAACGGCTTGTCCACGACCCGTAGCAACGGCATAACCACCGGCCATGTGAACCGCCGTGTTTTCATGTGGACACAGAATCAACTTTGGAAATGCTCGGCCTTGCTCGCGCCAATGTGCCATCTCTTCAATCA
>CALCBL010000072.1 GCA_937897495.1 uncultured Burkholderiales bacterium | reverse complement strand
GTTCGCGGAAACGTGTCCAGCCTTTACGGCAGCGCTGCTTTGGGCGGCGTGGTTCAAATTTTCACGCGGCAAAATTCTGGCGATGGCTTGAAAGGCCCATGGGTAGAGGCTTCGGGGCAGGTGGGTTCTGAAAGTTTCAGAAGTACCCAAGTCAGTGCAGGTCAAAAATGGGCATCAGGTTTCGGTGTCAACGCCTCGACTGAACACATGCAGACACGTGGTTTCAATGCCCTCAATCCTGTGCAAAGACCCGACACCAATACAGATCGAGATGGTTACTCACGCCAATCGGATGCCGTCAATTTATCGCAAGAATTTGAATCGGGACGCGTGGGCCTGATGCTGCGAGAAACACATGCCACAGTGCAATACGACAGCCAGTGGGGGCCGGCCAATCAAGTGGATGAATCCAAGAGCGTGCTGCGCAATGCCTTGCTCAATGCCACTTACAAAGCTTCGAAAGAATTGCAATGGGACGTATCGGTGGGGCAGCAGGAAGACAAGTTGAATGCAGCCCTGACGGCCTATCCTTATTACGTCAATTCACAATCCAAAACTTCTGCCGTTGGCGCAGTGTGGTCTCTCTGGCCCAATCATGCGCTCACCTCGGGCTATGAAAACACACGCCAAAAAATTGCCAGCGACACAGAATACAAGCCTACCGAGCGTTCAGTGAATTCATGGCGCCTGGGTTATCAAGGCAAGCTTGAAAAGCAGCAGTGGCAATTGAATATTCGCCAGGATCAATACTCTGATTTTGGCAACGCCAATACTTGGTATGCCGGCTATGCCTATTTACTCACGTCCGAGTTGCGATTGAAGGCCAGCGCCTCGACAGGTTTCATGGCGCCCACCTTCAACGACTTGTACTACCCATGGGGCGGCAATCCGCTACTTCGCCCCGAACAAGCCCGATCTCAAGAGTTGGGCATGCAATACACAAAAGCCACTTGGAATGCACGCATCACCGCTTTCGAAAATCGCTACACCGACTTGATCGACAACGATGCCAACTGGACAAGAACCAACATTGCCAAGGCCAAAAACCAAGGTGTTGAAATGGCCTTGGCGGGTCAATGGGTGGTGGCCGGTTGGGCACCTCAGCAATGGCGCTTGAGTGCCACGTCTCAGGACCCACAAAATGAAATCACTCACAAGCCCTTGGCACGACGCGCCAAGACCTTGGTCCAAGCCGGCATCACTCAAACGCTGGGCAAGTGGGATGCGGGCGTTCAGTTGCGCTACGCCGGTGAGCGCACGGATGCTGCCAAAACTTTGTCAGCCTATAGCCTAGTAGATCTCACAGCCAGCCAGGCACTCACACCTGAGTTGCGCCTCAACTTGCGCATTGAAAACGCAGGCAATGCCAACTACCAAAGCATCTATGGCTACAACATGCCCAAGCGCGGTTTGTTTGCGGGCTTGAAGTGGACGCCTAAGCTTTAAGAGCTTGCCAGGAACAAAGTCATGCAAAAGGGTGCTTTTAAATTTGTGCAACCGTTGTTGGCGGGGTTGGCCGGTTGGGCTTGCTCTGC
The DNA here is from genome assembly GCA_937897495.1 of uncultured Burkholderiales bacterium. GTDB lineage: Bacteria > Pseudomonadota > Gammaproteobacteria > Burkholderiales > Burkholderiaceae_C > Limnohabitans_A. The sequence goes on along the minus strand of CALCBL010000072.1, from coordinate 994 downwards.
TGGCATGCTGCTACTTGCAGCAAACGCGTTTGCACAAAATGCAACAGCACCCTTCACCTTAACCGACGACCGCGGCCGCGTTGTGGTCATTGAAAAAGCACCGCAACGTGTCATCACCTTGTTGCCTTCCTTGGGTGAAATTGTGTGTGAGCTTAAAGCCTGCGATTTACTGGTTGGCGTTGACCGTTACAGCAACTGGCCAGAGCGTGTGAAGGCCTTGCCGAAGTTGGGCGGCCTCGACGACACACAACTTGAAGCCTTGGTGAAACTCAAGCCCGATTTGGTCTTGCTGGCGCGGTCTTCGCGCGTGACGCAACGTTTGGAATCAATGGGTATCAAGGTGGTGGCTTTAGAACCGCAAAGCCAAGAGGACATGCGCCGGGTGATTCTGCAAATTGCAGGTGCATTGCACTTGCCAAACTCCAAAGAACGGGCGGAACTTCTTTGGCAAACCATTCAGCAGAAATTAGAAGTCGCCGCGGCACGCGTGCCCAAGTCAGCCAAAGGCGCACGCATTTACTTTGAAGCAGGCACCGGTTATTTTGCAGCTGGTGAGGCCTCTTACATTGGCGAAACACTCAAACGTCTGGGCATGGTCAACGTGGTCACACCTTCGATGGGAGCTTTTCCTCAGGTCAATCCTGAGTTTGTGGTCAAAGCCAATCCGCAAATTATTTTCATGGGTGAGCGTGCTGCCGCCGATCTCAAAAAAAGGCCAGGCTGGCACCGAATTGAAGCCATTGAGCAACAAAGAATTTGCAGCTTCGCACCAGATCAGTCCGACATCATTGTGCGTTCAGGGCCCCGCATTCCAGATGCTGCCGAGTTGATGGTGGCTTGTTTAAAACGGATCTACCCAGAATGAACGCCCGCAAAGTTTCATCGGCTTCACAGCTGGCTTGGCAGCTGGGCTTTTTACTTTTGTTGCTGCTCATGGCGGGTGCACTGGTGGGCAGTGAAGGTTGGGCTTGGGGTCAAGTTCAAGACGACGCCG
>CALCBL010000071.1 GCA_937897495.1 uncultured Burkholderiales bacterium | reverse complement strand
CGCGCTTCAGAAATTGCACGCAGTGGCAGCGTCAGTGGCGTGGTCAAGGTGGTCAGGGTTTTTGACATCATTACCGACGATGAACTCAAACGCATCAGTGCCCAACCTTTTTCTTCACAAGCACAGCCAAAGCGATAAAGCATTTCAAGCCATTGAAAAAGGGGCTCTGATTTAATCAGAGCCCCTTTTTTTGACTCTTATGAGCCGTGCTTAGCCCAGGCGTTTGATCAAGCTAGAAGTGTCCCAACGCTTGCCGCCCATTTGCTGCACATCGGCATAAAACTGATCGACCAAGGCCGTGACGGGCAAACGCGCGCCATTGCGCTTGGCTTCGTCCATGACCAGACCCAAGTCTTTGCGCATCCAATCGACTGCAAAACCAAAATCGAATTTATCGGCCACCATGGTTTTGCCGCGGTTGTCCATTTGCCAGCTTTGTGCGGCGCCCTTGCCAATCACATCCAACACCAGATTCATGTCGAGGCCTGCTTTTTGTCCAAAGGCAATGGCTTCTGACAAACCCTGCACCAAGCCTGCAATGCACACTTGATTGACCATTTTGGTGAGTTGACCTGCGCCAGACTCACCCATCAAGGTGTAAGCGCGCGAGAACGCCATGGCAGTTGGCTTGGTCGCTTCAAAAATGGCAGCATCACCACCACACATGACGGTGAGCAAACCATTTTGAGCGCCGCCCTGGCCCCCAGAAACAGGTGCGTCAATGAAATTCAAGCCAAGCGCTTTGGCCGCAGCGTAAAGTTCGCGCGCCACATTGGCGGAGGCCGTGGTGTGGTCCACCAAAGTAGCGCCTTTTTTCATGCCAGCCAAAGCGCCGTCTGCACCCAGCACCACCGCGCGCAAATCTTCATCGTTGCCGACGCAGCAAAAAACGATGTCGGCATCTTTCACCGCTTCTCGGGGCTTAGGGGCATGTGCAGGTTGGCGGCTGTCGGCAAACTCTTGGCACCATGCCGCTGCTTTGGCCGCGCTGCGGTTGTAAACGGTCACTCTGTGGCCAGCGCGGGCCAAGTGACCCGCCATGGG
>CALCBL010000070.1 GCA_937897495.1 uncultured Burkholderiales bacterium | reverse complement strand
ATTTTGGGGCGCGCATTGGAGATGGCGGCAATCAGTGTGGACTTGCCCGCATTGGGCATGCCCAGCAACCCGACATCGGCCAAGACCTTCAACTCGAGCTTGAGTTCTTTTTTCTCGCCGGGCCAGCCAGGTGTTTTTTGACGCGGCGCACGATTGATGGCGCTCTTAAAGCGCATATTGCCAAAGCCACCATCGCCGCCCTTGGCAATCATGAGAACCTCGCCAGGTTGGAGCAACTCATACAAGACCTCGCCCGTTTCGGCGTCGGTGATGATGGTGCCCACAGGCATTTTCAGGGTGACATCGTCGCCCATGGCGCCAAACATGTCAGAGCCCATGCCGTGCTGGCCGCGCTTGGCTTCGTGCCTGCGTGAAAAGCGGAAATCGACCAAGGTATTGAGGTTGGGATCGGCCACTGCAAACACGTGGCCACCGCGGCCACCATCGCCGCCGTTGGGGCCGCCAAATTCTTTGTACTTCTCATGACGGAACGAGACGCAGCCGTTCCCGCCATCGCCAGCGGCGATGTCAATATAGGCTTCGTCAACGAATTTCATGATGTTTCCAGTTTCTATTCCAGTTTGTCTATTTTAATTTTGAGCTCTGGAACAAAAAAGCCCCGACTCGGCGGGGCTCTTTGCGCAATGGCTGACGCTGTTTAAGCAGCAGTCACATTCACCATTTGCTTTTTCAGAGCACCTTTGAAGCCGAACGACACGTGGCCGTCGATCAAAGCGAACAATGTGTGATCTTTGCCAATGCCCACATTGTTGCCGGGGTGGAACTTGGTACCACGCTGACGAACAATGATGGCGCCTGCAGTGATGAGTTCACCACCGAAAGCTTTTACACCGAGCATTTTGGGCTGCGAATCGCGCCCATTTCGCGTAGAGCCGCCGCCTTTTTTCTGTGCCATGACCTGTGCTCCTTAGCCGGCAATCACGCCAATTTGCAGTTCTGTGTACTGCTGGCGATGACCTTGACGTTTTTGATAGTGCTTGCGACGGCGCATCTTGAAGATGTGCACTTTGTCGTGCTTGCCGTGTGCCAACACTGTGACAGTAACAGTTGCGCCGGACACCAGGGGCGTACCAACTTTCAGATCTGCGCCGTTGCCGACTGCCAGAACTTGGTCGAATACGATTTCCTGGCCCACGTCCGCAGCAATCTGTTCTACTTTAATTTTTTCACCAGCAGCAACACGATACTGTTTGCCACCGGTTTTTATGACCGCGTACATAATGACCTCTTCATGGAATTCCTAGGACGAACCCTAAGGAACCGCGGATTTTAGCACGTACTTTTGAGACTTGACAAGCCCCTCAAGCACATTTCATTGTGGCCCCCAGTTGTCGTTTTCGCTCTCTATAATCATCTCAATTCACAGAAATCCCATCGAAAACCCAAGTTTTCAGGCGATCCTGCCCACAAATCCAGTTGTTTAAAGCCATTTTGTCTACCTCCGCGCCATCCTTTACAGCCTCTCCAGCCTCGGCCTTGGCTCTGGTGGCACGCGATTTGGCCCAGGTCGACGAGGTCATCGCAAAGCGCTTGAGTTCGGGGGTGCCCCTGGTTGGCCAAGTTGCCCAGTACATCATTTCGGCAGGCGGCAAGCGGCTAAGGCCTGTCATTTTGTTGCTCACCAGCGGCGCTTTGGGCTACCAAGAGTCGCACAAATACAGCATGGCCGCTGTGGTGGAGTTCATTCACACGGCCACATTGCTGCACGACGATGTGGTGGACGAGTCGACACTTCGGCGTGGCCGCCCTACTGCCAACGAAAATTTTGGCAATCCAGCCAGCGTATTGGTTGGCGACTTTCTGTATTCCCGCGCTTTTCAAATGATGGTGGATGCAGGCAGCATGCGCATCATGCAAGTGTTGGCCGATGCCACCAACGTCATTGCAGAGGGTGAAGTTCTGCAACTCATGAACATGCACGATGCTTCTTTGGACGAAGCGGCCTACTTGCACGTCATCCGCTCCAAAACTGCCAAATTGTTTGAAGCCAGTGCCCGTTTGGCAGCCATTTTGGCCAAAACTTCGCCGGAATTGGAAGAGGCCTGCGCAGACTATGGTCAAGCCTTAGGCACTGCTTTTCAAGTGATTGACGATGTTTTGGATTACGAGGGCAATGCCGCCGAAATGGGCAAGAACCTGGGCGATGATTTGCGTGAAGGCAAAGCCACCCTGCCCCTCATTTTGGCCATGCAACGAGGTACGCCAGCGCAGCGAGAGTTGATTCAAAAGGCCATCGAAACAGGCTCTGTTGACCAACTGAGCAGCGTGATTGCCATCGTCCGCGAGACGGGGGCTCTTGAGGCTAGCCGCAAAGCGGCCATGTCAGAAGCTCAGCGCGCCGTAGATGCGGCGCAGCATTTGCCTGATGGCGAATACAAAGATGCTTTGGTGGCTTTGGCGTCTCAACTGTTAGAGCGCCGCACTTAAAGCTCTCAGGGGTACGCCGTCATTAATTGCGAAAACCTCGCCATGTCGATGTTCCCGCCACTGACGACCACGCCTACTTTTTTTCCCTTCAACGACTCACTTGCTTGTATGGCCGCTGCCAATGAAAGGCAGCCCGTGGGTTCCACAATCATCTTCATGCGCTCAGCATAAAAGCGCATGCTTTGGACCAGTTGCGCATCTGTCACGGTGTGAATGTCGTCCACCAAAGCTTTGATAATTTCAAAAGTGATGGCGCCCACCATGGGCGTTTGTGCACCATCGGCAATGGTCACGGGCGTTGCTATTTTGACCCGCTCACCTTTTCTAAATGATTGCTGCACATCGTTGCCTGCCTCGGGCTCTACACCCACGATTTGACAACTCGGTGAGAGCGCCTTGGCGGCCAATGCACTGCCACTTAAAAGCCCGCCGCCGCCCAAACAAACAAACAGCACATCGAGTTCGCCCACTTCCTTGAACAATTCCAAAGCCGCCGTACCTTGACCAGATAAGACATCAGCATGATCAAAGGGGGGGATGAAAGTGAGACCATTCGAGTGGGCCAAGGCTGTGGCCAAAGCACTGGCATCCTCAGAATATCGGTCGTAACCGATGACCTTGGCACCGTAGCCTTGTGTGGCCGCCAACTTAGCGGGCGAGGCATCATGTGGCATGAAAATGGTGGCGGGAATTTGAAGAATGCGCGCCGACAAGGCCACGGCTTGCGCATGGTTGCCCGAAGAATAAGCCACCACCCCTGCCCGCCTTTGTGTTTCGTTCAATTTGGCCAAGGCATTGAAGCCACCTCTGAACTTGAATGCACCCATGCGCTGAAAGTTTTCACATTTCACATAGATCTTCGCTTGCAGTTGTTCATTCAAGGAACTTGACTGCATCACAGGGGTCTTGTGAGCGACACCCTCTAGCCGAGCAGCCGCTGCCAAAACATCATCGAAGGTGGGTAAGACTTGCAGCATGAGATTTATTCTATTGAAGAAGAAATTGATTTTGATTAAGCTATTTTCAAATTAAACCGAGGAGACTTTGTGATCAGCTTCAAACTCAATGGTAAACCGACTCAGTCGAATGCCGATCAGTCAGAACCCTTGTTGCACATTTTGGCCAACGACTTGGGGGGCAATGGTCCTAGCAATGTGACATACTTTGTACTTTCGATTTGTCGGAGGTTTTACCATGTCAGAAATTCGCCCTGCCAGTCAAAGACCAGAACCGCCTCGGGTGCAACAAGAACGGCCCGTCAAAACGGAGCAAAAGGTCAAAAATGATCCGCCGCCAAAAATGGAGCCGCAACGTGAAGTAGTTCGGCAAGAGGTCAGATCAAATGACAAGCCCAAAGGCGGCAACGTCGACATC
>CALCBL010000069.1 GCA_937897495.1 uncultured Burkholderiales bacterium | reverse complement strand
ATGAAGTTTCATGACACATTGAAATTGTTTCGTAGGGAACCACCGAGAGCAGATGAACCTTGGCATGTTCCCATTGCGAGAGGTCTTTGCAATTGAGCAACGCCTGCTGACTTTCTTGCGATCCATCGTAGGCCAGAATGATATTTTGATACATCTGATTTCTCCTAAAAAAACTCGTGGAAGATTTTTAAGTTAAACGATCACTGTCGTTGACTAAATTTTTGATGTTGTCAAAGAGTTCAGGCTGTAAGTTGATTGTTAGATTATTTTTGCGCTGTAGCCTGACTTGTCTAATGAAGGCCATTGGCGTAACTTGTTTGTACAGTTGAAATAGTTCAACCAGCTGTTCCTTAGAAAACCCACTCTTTTTTGTCAGCTGCGTCCAGCCCAGAGTTTGATCAAAGTTCTCAGTTATCCAGACACACAACTCCTCCAGCCTCTTGGCATTAGAAGCACTTAGTGGGGTACGCTTCTTGGTCGTTGATCGCATTGGACTCTCCAATCATTGAGCTATTTTGAACGGCGCACCTTCAAAAACTTATGGGGTATTCCCTTGTCATTCAAATTTTGAGTTATCCACAATACTTGCACCAAAACGATTTATTTAAACGGAACTTGATGCCCTAAAGCCCCAAAAGCGTGCAATCATGAGCTTTTGAAAGTTGTCATGAAATTTGCTTAGTAATGAAACTAGATTTTCCATTTTTTGTTTTTTTCACACACAACGCTTTCAAATTAAATATGTCTCAAAACCATTTTCAATTAAAAGTCATTCAACAAGCTGATCCTAGGTGTGATTCATGCGGCTTTGTGTTGCCATCTCAGACTGCCTCGACTGGACTTCGTTGCGGTTTAGATTACTTCAAGAGCAACTACATCATGCGGAAGTTTCAACTCATGCAGCATTTCCCAGAAGTTCATGGCTACAACGCTTGCGAATCGTGGGACAGTAGTCTGGTTCCTCACGAACTTCATGGTGGTTTTACTTTTATTGCACCTAGAACGGGTGACTTCTCAACATAGATTCATATGCATAAAATTGTGATTGTGGGCGGTGGTGCTGGGGGGCTTGAACTTGCTACTCGTCTTGGCAAGGCATACCGACGCGACAAAAAAGTCAGTGTCACTTTAGTAGATAAAAATCGCACCCATATTTGGAAGCCAAAGCTTCACGAAATTGCATCAGGCAGTATGGATTTTGGTGATCACGAAGTTGATTACATGGCCCATGCCCATTGGAATCATTTTATTTTCAGGATCGGAGAGCTCAGGGGCTTGGATCGATTAAGTAAGACCATTGACTTGGCCCCTTACTTGGATGCCGAAAATACCCCTGTTACGCCTGTGCAAAAAATTGAATATGACACCTTGGTTATTTGCATTGGTAGCCTGAGCAATGATTTTGGAACGCAAGGCGTAAAGGAATATGCTCTTAAGCTTGAAAATCAAACGGATGCCAAGCTGTTTCATTCCAAAATGGTTAACGCATGTATCCGCGCTCATCACCAATCTGAACTGATTGATCAAAGCCAGCTCCACGTTGTGATTATTGGCGCTGGTGCAACTTGGGTAGAGCTAGCAGCTGAGCTGCATAGAACCACACGTGAGGTGGTGGCGTTTGGCTTGAGTGGTATTGATACAGACAAGGATTTAAAAATTAGCTTGATAGAAGCGGCAGACAGAATCTTGCCTGCTTTAAATCCTCGGCTCTCACATGCGACGGAGCAACTGATTAGCAAATTGGGTGTGAAGGTACTTACAAACTCCAAGGTGATGGCGGTGATGCCAAATGGTATTCGTCTGTCCGATGGCCAATTGATTGAGTCTCAATTGGTTGTCTGGGCCGCCGGTGTTAAGGCACCCGATTTTCTGAAGAATTTTGGAGGCTTGGAGACGAATAAATTGAATCAAATTGTGGTTCAGAGTACTTTGCAATCCACTCTTGATTCCGATATTTTTGCTTTGGGAGATTGCGCCGCTTGTCCTTGCACAGAAGAAGAGGGCGGACGCGCGGGAATTGTCCCACCCAGAGCACAAGCAGCGCATCAACAAGCAACCCACATGTACCGCCAAATTCAAAGACGGTTTGCTAAAAAATCACTAAAGCCTTATCACTATAAAGACTTTGGATCATTGGTTTCTCTTGGAAAGTTCAGCACAGTGGGCAACATGATGGGTGGTGTCATTGGCAAAAACTTGATGATTGAAGGTTACTTCGCCAAGCTGATGTATTTGTCCTTGTACAAGCTTCACGAACTCACCATTCATGGGTTTTTAAAGACTGCCCTTTACACGCTTGCCAGGATGCTGACAAAGCAGGCCAACCCAACCGTTAAGCTGCATTAGAAAATACGGCATCTTCTATATATGGCGTAGGCTTATCGGAATGGCCACGTACTAGCGTAAACAGGTCAACATGTTTTAAATATTTTTTACCTGAGACAATGAATTGCTCATGCCTGTCCATTGTGCATATGTGCCATTTAGAAAGTTCTTAGCACGAGGTGCTTGGTTATGAAGTAATACTTCTAGTCCTGCGCGGGCACTGTCTATCAACGGCAGAGGGCAAATACCCTGAAGTTTTTCGGCATATCCTGCCAAACCTGCGCCGCCTAAAATAATGACGCGAACACCATCTTTCGCGGCCTGACGACAAGCTTCTCCGAGGCATTGGATGGCCATTTCTGGGTTGGCTTGTAGTTCTGCGCCACTGGGACTGACTGTTTCAATGTGTCGCAATTGATCCCCAAATCCAAGGTTGACTGCTAATCTTTGGATCATTGGTTTCCAGCGCTCGCCACCGGTCACGACAGCGAAAGGACCTATTTGTGCTGCTTGGATAAAAGAGGCCTCAGCAAGCCCCGTCACGGGTACCGCCGACATTTCACGCAGAGCAAATAAGGCGGGGTCGCCAAAACAACCAATTAAAACGCCTGCTAAGGGTTGAGGATTAACCAAGATTTGGCCAGCCCATGCTTCTAAACACGCATGTGAAGCCACAGCGTAACTGGCCTCGCATGCGATGTAATTTGCGCCAAAGCTTGCAGTTGTAAACAATGTTTTTACATCCGTTGGCATTAGGGGCATGAGAACGTTTTGCAATCGCTCGGTAGTTAAGGCGTTGGTGTTTGGATTGATAATTAAATAGTTCTTCATTCGTTAAGGTGCTCGATTTTGAAGTGTTAATTTTTTAAAGTGCGTCAAGAACTAATAAAGTGCATAGAGCACTACTTTGGTGGGGTATTCAATTAAATCAACCAGTTTATATATAAACCCTAGGCATATAAATTGCATGCCAATGTATTAGGTATTTACTCGGGCATTGCTCTGGCAATTCTTTGATATGCTGAATATCGTTTGCTTCTTATTTTTAATCACCATCATTGGAGTTTGTATGAAAAGGTTCAGCCTACCCATTTTTAGTTCTTCTGCACCTTCGGCCATCACCTTGGCCATTGGCGTGGGTTTGAGCGCCATGACCTTGGCCGTGCAGGCGCAAGAAAAGGTGTTGCGCATTGCCATGACTGCAGCCGACATTCCCCGCACCTTAGGGCAGCCCGACCAAGGTTTTGAGGGCAACCGTTTTACCGGCATCCCTATGTATGACGCGTTGACGCAATGGGACTTGTCCAAGAGAGATGCCCCCAGCTTGCTGATTCCCGGCTTGGCTAACTCTTGGGCGGTGAGTGGCAATGACAAAACTAAGTGGGTCTTCAAACTGCGCTCAGGTGTCAAGTTTCATGATGGCTCTGCCGTAAACGCCGACGCTATTGTGTGGAACGTGCAAAAGGTGTTGGACAAAGACGCTGTGCACTTTGATGCCAGTCAGGTTGGTGTGACCGCGTCGCGAATGCCCACATTGCGCAGCGCCCGCAAAATTGACGAGTTGACGGTGGAACTCACAACTAGCGAACCCGATGCTTTTTTGCCTCTGAACCTGACCAATTTGTTCATGGCATCCCCTGCACATTGGAAGAAAAAGTTTGATGCTGCCGCGGGCGCAACCCCTGCAGATAAGTCTAAAGCTGCTTGGACGGCTTTTGCCGCCGACGCATCTGGCTCAGGCCCATTCAAGATGGCGCGCTTTGTGCCGCGAGAGCGCTTGGAAGTTGTGGCCAACAAAACGTATTGGGACCCCAAGCGCGTTCCCAAACTCGACCGCGTGGTCATGTTACCCATGCCCGAGGCCAATGCTCGCACTGCCGCTTTGCTAGGCGGCCAGGTAGATTGGATTGAGGCTCCAGCGCCTGACGCGATGGCGCAAATTACCCAGCGCGGATTCAAGATTGAAAGCAATGCCCAGCCCCATGTGTGGCCATGGCAGTTGTCGTTTGCCGAAGGCTCGCCTTGGTTGGACAAAAGGGTACGTCAAGCGGCCAACCTGTGTGTCGACCGCGAAGGCATCAAAACCTTGCTGGGCGGAATGATGGCCGTGCCCAAAGGCACGGTGCCCCCAGGTCACCCCTGGTGGGGCAACCCCAAGTTCGACATCAAGTACGACGTGAACGCAGCAAAAGCCATGATGACCCAAGCCGGCCACAGCGCGGCCAAGCCGCTCAAGGTCAAGGTGCAAATTTCCGCCTCGGGCTCAGGCCAAATGCAGCCCTTGCCCATGAACGAGTTTGTGCAGCAGTCGCTCAAACAGTGCTTCTTTGACGTTGAATTCGATGTGATCGAGTGGAACACCTTGTTCACCAACTGGCGTAAGGGTGCTAAGGACCCATCGGCTAACGGCGCCAGTGCCATCAATGTGAGCTATGCAGCGATGGACCCCTTCTTTGCCATGGTTCGTTTCACCAGCACAGGCGCATTTCCGCCGGTGTCCAACAACTGGGGGTATTTTGGCAACCCTGAATTTGACAAGCTCATTTCTGATGCGCGCACCCAGTTTGATGACAAAAGGCGCGATGAAGCTTTGTCCAAGCTGCATGCACGAATTGTAGAAGAGGCTCCTTTCGTGTGGATTGCCCACGATGTCGGCCCACGCGCTATCAGCACCAAGGTCAAAGGCTTGGTGCAGCCACGCAGCTGGTTTATCGATTTGGCACCAATTTCGATAGACTGATGTATTGGCCAGCCGTTGAGGGCATGGCGCCCTCGGCGGCTCTTTTTTTATTCGCTTGAGGGGCTAATTGATGCCCCGAGGCTTGCCCAACACGGAGCAATGGGATGCTTGTTTTTTTGTGGCGACGCCTGGTTTACACCTTGCCCATTATGTTGGGTGTGGCCTTGGTGTGTTTTGCCCTAGTGCACTTGGCGCCTGGCGACCCGTTGGTGTCCATCCTGCCCCCCGACGCTTCGGCTGAATTGCAAGCAACCTTAAAAGAACTCTACGGCTTCAACCGCTCTTACCCCGAGCAGTTTGTGAGTTGGGTGTGGCGCGCCTTGCAGGGCGATTTGGGCACCTCGATCGCCAGCAACCGGCCGGTCTTTAGCGAGGTCATGAAGGCGGTAGGCAACACCTTGCGTTTGGCCATGTTAGCCACCTTGATTGGCTTTTTGTTCGGGTGCTTGTTTGGCTTTGTGGCCGGGTACTTTCAAAATTCTTGGCTCGATAAAGTGGCCTCGCTGACGTCGGTGTTGGGAGTCAGCGTTCCCCACTATTGGCTGGGTATGGTGCTGGTGATTGTGTTTTCATCGATCTTGATGTGGCTGCCCCCTGGTGGCGCTGGCCCTGGGGGTTCAAGTGATTGGACCTGGGACTGGGAGCATTTCAAGCACATGCTCTTACCTGCCATCACCATGAGCGTGATTCCCATGGGCATTATTTCGCGCACTTTGCGCGCCTTGGTTGCCGATATCTTGGCCCAAGAGTTCATTGTGGGTTTGCGTGCAAAAGGCTTGACCGATGTCGGCATCTTCATGCACGTTATCAAAAACGCCGCTCCCACCGCTTTGGCGGTTATGGGTTTGCAGCTGGGCTATTTGCTAGGCGGCTCGATCTTGATTGAGACCGTTTTTTCTTGGCCTGGCACAGGGTCTTTATTAAACGCGGCCATTTTTCAGCGCGACCTGCCTTTGTTGCAAGGCACTATTTTGGTATTGGCCATGTTTTTCGTGGTCTTGAACCTGATCGTGGATGTGGTTCAAACCCTGTTAGACCCGCGCATTTCGCGCAGCTGAAACCCAGTCCAAAGACAAGATGCACATCACAATTGATCCCAAAAAGTTGCCCGAGCCCGTCATGCAGCGATCGGCGGGTTATTGGCAGACCGTGGGGCGGCGTTTCCTGCAAGAAAAAGTTGCCGTTGCTGCGGCTTTGGTTGTCTTGGTGTTGCTGGTGCTGGCTATTTTTGGGCCGTGGTTGGCGCCCATGGATCCATACCAGTCGTCCATGCTAAAGAGGCTTAAACCGATTGGTTTTCCTGGACACCCATTTGGCACAGATGAGTTGGGGCGTGACATGCTAACCCGCTTGATCGTGGGCACCCGCTTGTCGTTGTTCATTGGCATAACCCCGGTGATATGCGCTTTTGTCATCGGCTCATTCATTGGCATCACGGCCGGTTACACCGGTGGCTGGGTTAACACCGGCATGATGCGTACCATCGATGTGTTTTATGCGTTTCCGTCAGTTTTGCTGGCCATCGCTTTGTCGGGTACCTTAGGGGCTGGCATCACCAATTCTTTGATTTCTCTGACGATTGTGTTCATTCCACCGATTGCCCGGGTGGCGGAGAGCGTGACCACGCAAATACGCGGGCGGGATTTTGTTGATGCCGCTCGCGCCTCGGGGGCGGGCGCCTTCACCATCGTTCGGGTACACGTTTTGGGCAATGTGCTTGGGCCGGTGTTTGTGTACGCCACCAGCTTGATCGCAGTGTCCATGATTTTGGCCTCCGGCCTAAGCTTTTTGGGCCTTGGTGTTAAGCCGCCCGAGCCCGAGTGGGGCCTGATGCTAAACACCTTGCGCACCGCAATTTACACTCAGCCGTGGATCGCGGCTTTGCCCGGAGCTATGATTTTCATCACCTCCATTGCCTTCAATTTGTTAGCCGACGGTTTGCGCTCGGCCATGGAGATCAAACAGTGAGTGCGCCATGCCCTTAACCCCCTTTGATGTGGGCGGCCCAGCCCAGCCCATGCTCAGTGTGAGTGGTTTGGTCAAACACTTCCCGCTGAAAAAAGACGTGTTCGGCAAGGGCGGTGGCGTTGTGCGTGCCGTTGATGGCGTGGACTTTAAGGTCTTCAAAGGCGAGACCTTGGGCGTGGTGGGCGAGTCCGGTTGCGGAAAATCTACCACTGCGCGCTTGCTCATGCAATTGATCATTCAAGACCGAGGTGAGTTGGTTTTTGATGGCCAGACCGTTGGCGGTTCGGCCTTGCCCTTGAAGGCCTACCGGCGACAAACCCAAATGGTATTCCAAGACAGCTACGCCTCTTTGAACCCGCGCCTGACCATTGAAGACTCGATTGCTTTTGCACCCATGGTGCATGGTGTACCCCAAGGCGAGGCGGTGGCGCGCGCGCGCGACTTGCTGGCCCGGGTGGGCTTGGCGCCCGAGCGTTTTGCCGAGCGCTATCCGCACGAACTCTCGGGCGGTCAACGCCAGCGCGTGAACATCGCCCGCGCCCTGGCCTTGCAATCGCGTTTGATCATTTTGGATGAGGCGGTGTCTGCCTTGGACAAGTCGGTGGAAGCCCAGGTGCTTAATTTGTTGTTGGATCTGAAAGAAGACTTTGGCCTGACTTATGTGTTCATCAGCCACGACTTGAACGTGGTGCGTTACATGAGCGACCGGGTGTTGGTGATGTACTTGGGCCAAGTAGTGGAGATTGGGGACAGCGAAACATTGTTCAACAATCCGGCGCACCCCTATACCCAAGCTTTGTTGTCTTCTATCCCCACCTTAGACCCCGACCGGCGCACCGAAAAGCCGCCCCTGGCCGGTGACCCGCCCAACCCCATCAATCCTCCCGCAGGCTGTCGCTTTCACCCGCGCTGTGTCCATGCCCAAGCCATTTGCAGTCAACAAATGCCGGTGCTGGCGAACACCGCCCACGGTCAGCAGGTAGCGTGCTGGATGCATGTGGCGGGCAGCGCCCATAGCCTAGCACCGGCTCACTCATCGGGCTTAGCCCCAGAGGAGGTGGCATGACAGCGGCCCCATCCCACGATTGTTTTGTGGAGGTCAAGCAACTCCATGTGACCTTTACTGGGGGTCAAAAACCCGGGCAAGCCGTCAGCGGCGTGGATTTGCGTATTCAGCGCGGCGAGGTTGTTGCCTTGATTGGCGAGTCACACCTGTTCTTCAACCAGATGG
>CALCBL010000068.1 GCA_937897495.1 uncultured Burkholderiales bacterium | reverse complement strand
TAAAGCCGGCGATTCACAGCGATGACATTGCCGTCCTTCAATACACCGGTGGCACCACTGGCGTGTCCAAAGGCGCCATGCTCTTGCACCGCAACGTCATTGCCAATTTGTTGCAATCAGAAGCTTGGAACCAGCCCGTCATGAAGCGGGTGCCAGACAACGAGCAACCCACTTCGGTGTGTGCTTTGCCGCTGTATCACATCTTTGCTTTTACGGTCAACATGATGCTGGGCATGCGCACGGGCGGCAAAAATATTTTGATCCCCAACCCGCGCGACTTGCCCGCGGTGTTGAAAGAGTTGTCAACACAAACATTTCACAGTTTTCCGGCGGTCAATACCTTGTTCAATGGCTTGGCCAATCACCCAGACTTTGACACAGTCAATTGGAAAAATCTCAAGGTGTCGGTAGGCGGCGGCATGGCAGTCACCAGCGCGGTGGCGGCGTTATGGTTGCAAAAAACGGGTTGCCCCATTTGCGAAGGCTACGGCTTGTCTGAAACCAGTCCGTCTGCCAGTTGCAACCCCACCACCAGCACACAATTCACGGGCAACATTGGTGTTCCCTTGCCAAGCACGTTCATGAAACTTTTGGACGATGAAGGCCATGAAGTGACCGAGCTAGGCCAAGCTGGTGAAATAGCCATTAAAGGCCCCCAAGTGATGGCGGGTTATTGGCAGCGTCCCGACGAAACTGCACGCAGCATGACCGCTGACGGTTATTTCAAATCGGGAGACATTGGCATTCGAGATGCGCATGGTTTTTTCAAAATCATCGATCGCAAGAAAGACATGATCTTGGTCAGCGGCTTCAATGTCTATCCCAACGATGTAGAAGAAACAGTGTCATTGTGCCCAGGTGTTTTGGAGTGCGCCGCGGTAGGCGTGCCCGATGAAAAAACAGGCGAAGCTGTCAAGTTGGTGATCGTGAAAAAAGATCCAGCCCTCACTGAGATGGCGGTGCGTGAATATTGCAAAGCCAACATGACGGGTTACAAGCAACCCAAGGTGCTTGAGTTCAAAAAAGAGCTGCCTAAAACTGCGGTGGGCAAAATCCTTCGCCGTGAGCTTCGCGATGCTCCCCAGTGAGCCATCGCGTATCGCGCTGATTGGCGCGATGCAAGAGGAGTTATCGGCAGTACTGGCCTGTATGCCTGAGGCGCATTGCGAAAACGTAGCGGGGAGACAATTCTGGGTCGGTCATCTT
>CALCBL010000067.1 GCA_937897495.1 uncultured Burkholderiales bacterium | reverse complement strand
CTCTTGGTGGTTTAAACCAATAACGCATTCACGCGGCGCACATAAGCCGCTGGGTCTGCAGGCATACCGCCTTCGGCCAACAAGGCTTGGTCAAACAAAATGTTGGCCAGGTCATTGAAGTGCACAGAGCCTTCGAGCTTCTTGACCAAAGCGTGTTCAGGATTGACTTCCAGCACAGGCTTCGATTCAGGGGCTTCTTGACCGGCTTGTTTGAGCATGCGCGCCAACTGCATGCTCATGCCGTTGTCGGTCACCACCAAACAAGCAGGTGAGTCCACCAAGCGGCTGGTCACGCGCACATCTTCTGCTTTGTCCTTCAAAGCTTCTTTCAATTTGGCCAGCAAAGGCTTGAAGGTTTCAGCCGCTTCTTCCGCGGCTTTCTTTTCTTCTTCGTCTTGCAGTGTGCCCAAGTCGACGGCGCCTTTGGCGACACTTTGCATGGGGGTGCCATCAAACTCGTTCAAGAAGTTCAAGGCCCACTCGTCCACGCGATCGGTCATGAGCAAGACTTCAATGCCCTTCTTCTTGAACACTTCCAGTTGGGGGCTGTACTTGGCGGCAGCCAGTGTGTCGGCAGTGATGTAGTAAATGGCTTCTTGGCCTTCTTTCATGCGCGCTTTGTAGTGGGCCAAAGACACACTCACTTCGTCTGAAGACGTGGAAGCAAAGCGCAACAATTTGGCCAAGCGATCGCGGTTGCCAAAGTCTTCGCCCAAGCCTTCTTTGAGCACGGCACCAAACTCTTTGTAGAAGCTGGTGTACTGGCCTTGCTTGGCTTTGTCTTCTTCGCTCACCACATCGGTCACGCCATCGGCAGAAGCCTCTGGTGCATCGTTGTGTTTGGCCAAGTCTTCCAGCATGGACAAAACGCGCTTGGTACAACCTTCGCGAATGGCTTTGACGTCGCGACTTTCTTGCAGCAATTCACGGCTCACGTTCAAGGGCAAATCGGCAGAGTCCACCACGCCCTTCACAAATCGCAAATAGCTGGGCATGAGGGCTTCTGCATCGTCCATGATGAACACGCGCTTCACGTACAACTTGATGCCGGCTTTTTTGTCACGGTTCCACAGGTCTTGCGGTGCTTGTGAAGGGATGTACAAAAGTTGTGTGTACTCGGTGCTGCCTTCTACGCGGTTGTGCGTCCATGTGAGGGGCTCGGCAAAGTCCTTGCTAATTTGTTTGTAGAAATCTTTGTACTGCTCTTCTGTCACGTCTTTTTTAGGACGCGTCCACAATGCTGTGGCTTTGTTGATGGCCTCCCATTCACCGGTCTTGACCATGCTGCCAGGTTGACGGCCTTCGCTTTCGTCTTTGCCAATCAGTTCGCCATCTTTCCACTCTTCTTTTTCCATCAAGATGGGCAAGCTGATGTGGTCGGAGTATTTGCCAACGATTTCTTTGAGCTTCCACGTGTTGGCGTATTGCAGCGCGTCTTCGCGCAAATGCAAAATGATGCTGGAGCCGCGATGTGCCAACTCGATGTTTTCAACTTCAAAATCGCCCGTGCCACCACTGATCCAGCGCACACCTTCGGATGCAGGCGCGCCGGCGCGGCGCGTTTCCACTGTGATCTTGTCGGCCACAATGAACCCAGAATAGAAGCCCACGCCAAACTGACCAATGAGCTGTGCATCGGCCTTTTGATCACCCGAGAGCTTGCTCACAAAGTCCTTGGTACCGCTCTTGGCAATGGTGCCCAAATTATCGATGGCTTCTTGCGCCGTCATGCCAATGCCGTTGTCGGTAATGGTCAGGGTCTTGGCCTCGGTGTCAAATGACAAACGAACTTCCAAATTGGGCTGACTCTCGTACAGCGCATCGTTGTTCAAAGCTTCAAAGCGCAGTTTGTCGCAGGCGTCTGAAGCGTTGGAGATCAATTCACGTACAAAAATTTCGGGGTTGGAATACAGGGAGTGGGTGACCAAATGAAGCAGTTGGGCCACTTCGGCTTGGAAAGCATGGGTCTTTTTAGTCATCTTCGAATTTACAAATTAAAGTTAAAACAGGTTTTGCAGGCGTAAGGCCGCAGAAACTCAGGGGTCAAATAACCCACCGCCTTTTGATTTGGGGGTGGGCTTGAAAATTTCAAGAGGGGTTAATGTGGGGTCATTCAGCGAGCCTGAGCGCCCACTTCTTTGTTCCAGCGGTCGAGCAGACGCTTTCGCTCTGCGGCTTTGCCATACTTTTCAAAGTCGTACTTGATCAACCTCACATCGTCGAGTGTGGGAATTCGAGCGTCAGGTTTAAAAGTTTTGTTGGCCGGAAATTGCAGGCTACCCGCCAAACCGCCAATTTTTTGGCCATCAGCACTCATCAGCCAGTCGTAATATTGCTTGGCCGCAGCCGCATTGCGTGCGCCTTTGATCAGCGCGATGCCACCAATTTCATAGCTGGTGCCTTCGCAGGGTGCACCAGATTGCACAGGGTACTTGTTGTGTTTCCAAAGGTCAAAACCAAACATAAAACTGATCCCTACAGCCACTTCGCCCTTGGCTACATTGGGCGCTTGGGCCGTGCCACTGCGGGTGTATTGGGTGATGTTGGCGTTGAGCTTTTTCATGTATTCAAAAGCGGCTTCCTCGCCCATCAGTTGCACCAGACCTGCCAAGATGGTGTAGGCCGTGCCGCTGGAAGCGGGGTGTGAAATTTCAACTTCGCCTTTGTAAATGGGCTTGATCAAGTCTGACCAGCACTTGGGCACAGGCAGGTTTTTCTTTTTCAGCAATTCTGTGTTCCAACCAAAGCCGATGGCGCTGGTGTAGAAGCCGCCCACTTTGTTTTCTGACATGGCGTATTGGCGAACACTCCAGCCGTAGAGATCATTGATGTAGGCGGGACGGTAGGGAGCAAGCAGGCCAATTTCAGCCGCTTGTAAAAAAGGATCGCCTGTGCCGCCCCACCAAATGTCGGTTTTGGGGTTGGCAGCTTCGGCTCGAATTTGTGCCAAGGCCTCGCCCGTGGCTTTGCGAGTTTGCAACACCGTGATGCCCGTGGCTTTGGTGAATGCTTGCGCCGCCATTTCGCACCAACTTTGATCGGTACTGCAAATGGCATTGACGGTGGCAGTTTGCGCGCCAGCACTCAGTGCGCTGGTCAAGACACACAGGCCCAATGCGGATTTCCAAGTTTTCTTCAATGTTGAGTTCATGTTGTGTTCGCTCCAAACTTAGGCTGGTTTTAAACCTTGAAATTAAAAAGACTCTTTAGGACCCAAATAACGCCATTGCCCCACGGGCAAAGCACCCAAGCTGATGCGGCCCATGCGAATTCGCTTGAGGCCCACCACCTTCAGACCCACTTGCTCGCACATGCGCCTAATTTGACGTTTCTTGCCTTCTTTGAGTACAAAGCGAAGTTGCTCTGGGTTTTGCCATTCCACTTGGGCAGGCTTCAAGGGCTTGCCATCCAAACTGAGGCCATGCCTTAAGCGTTGCATCTGAGCCACCGGAAAATGCGCTTGCACGTTGACCGCCACATCGCCTTGCGGCCCCGTGCAAGTGACGCGCACCAAATATTCTTTCTCCATGTCGGCGTCCTCGCCGATGAGCTGACGCGCCACGCGGCCGTCTTGTGTCATCACGAGCATGCCCACAGAGTCAATGTCCAAGCGGCCTGCAGGCGCCAGGCCTTTGAACTGCGCAGGGCTGAAGCGAATGCGAGTGGTGTCGCCAGTCCATTGATTGCGCGCTTGAAACAGCACCATGGCGGGTTCGTGACCATCTTCGGCCTGACCACTCACGTAGCCCATGGGCTTGTGCAGTAGCACCGTCACTTGCTGTTCTTGTTGGGCTTGAGCTTCACGTTCTACCGTGATGCGATCGGTGGAGCCCACTTGCATGCCCATCTCGGCCACTTGGCCATTGACCATCACCCACCCCTGCTCAATCCAGGCATCGGCCTCGCGGCGTGAGCAAAGTCCTAACTCGGCCATGCGCTTGTTCAAGCGGACCGTGGTAGCGCCAGAAGCACTGGGGTGTGCGCTTGAGACCGCGTTGGCAGGTCGTGGCGCGCGAGCAAAGGCTGGCTTTGGAGGAGGCTGATTCATAAAACGTTTTCTTTGGACGGATTGTCCCTGTTTCTGCGGTCAATCATGCGGGTTCGAAGGCCATGCAAATTCAAAATTCGAACGCCGCCATATTCAACCCGTATGAGCGCCTCTTCCTGCAGGTGAATCATGGCTTCATTCACGCGCTGCCTGGAAAGCCCCACCAAATAAGCAAGCTCTTGTTGGGTAATGCGCAGCAAATCGCCCACACCTGGAAACAGAACCGGATTAAAGAGTGCCGCCAAATTGCGGGCAACGCGCAAATCAGGATTGCTCAATCGGTCAAACTCCCTGGCCGCAATGAATTGAGCCAAGCGCTCGTTCAACTGGTTCATCACAAAGCGGTTAAAGCCCAGCGAGTTGTCAATCAACCAATGAAAGGTGTCAAGGGGCAAGCCCGCCACCACGCTGGCCCTCAGGGCCTGTATGTTGTAGCGGTAAGCCTCGCGTTTCAAAGCCGTGCCTTCGCCAAACCAACCGCCTGGCGGTACGCCCGTGAAAGTCATGGTTTGGCCGTCGATGTTGTCGGTGCTCATTTTGAGAAGGCCCGAGACATTGCCAAACCAGTAAGTCACAGGCCGGCCTACACGGCACACAAAGTCACCTTTTTCAGCGTCACCTACCCGAAGGGCATTGACAGCGCGTTCGAGTTCCTTGGGTAACAGCAAAGTCAGCCAAGGAATGTTGCTCAATTCCTCGTCTGTGGGCGGGCGTCTTCTTTGATGCAGATCAGATGTCATGTCAACTTACTGTAAGACGTTGAAAACCCTAGGGAAAATCCTAGTGGGGCACGTCTTTGATTGTCGTCGAAATGACAACTTGACGTCAAATCACAGTCTAGCATCCAGTCTCAGAATTAAACAAGTCTATTCCAATGGGAAAAGACGGAGATTAACCAGGACCCGTATGCAGACGACCTTTCCTCAATTGCTATTGACGCACGCTAAGCAACGGCCCTTGGCGCCGGCCATGCGTGAGAAAGAATATGGCATCTGGCAAACCATCAGTTGGCAAGACATGGCCA
>CALCBL010000066.1 GCA_937897495.1 uncultured Burkholderiales bacterium | reverse complement strand
CACAGCAGTCAGATTTTCATGCACTGTGAGCGATTTGAAAATATTTCGCTCTTGAGGGACCCAACCGATACCTGCCTTTGCCCGCTTGAAGGAGGGTAACTTGTGAAGCTCAATACCGGCCAAAATAATTTCGCCTTGATGCTGCCGCGTTGCGCCTGCCAAGGTATCTATCAAGCTTGTTTTTCCAGTGCCGTTGCGGCCTAACAGGGCCAAGGTCTCTCCAGCAGCCATTTGAAAACTGATGTGCTGCAAGATCACGGCTTCGCCATAGCCTGCACTGAGATTATTCACAGAGAGCAGAAAAGGTTCACGCATGGCGCAAAACCTCGCTTTGACCCAAATAGACCGCTTTAACGCGTTCATCTTGCGCGATTTCTTGAGCCGTTCCTTCCATCAAAACAGCGCCATTGACCATGACGGTGATGCGATCAGCAAACTCAAAAACCAAGTCCATGTCATGCTCGATCAGCAACACTGACACCTTTTGTGGCAAGGCTGCGACCGTATGAAGTAATTCTTCGCGTTCACCCGCAGGCACACCGGCTACGGGCTCATCCAACAACAACACCCGAGGTTCACATGCTAGAGCGATGGCCATTTCAAGCAAGCGCCGTTTACCGTAAGGAATTTGTGAAGTTTTTTGATTGTGAACCTGTGTCAAGCGAAACATTTCAAGCAGTTCGTGGCAACGTTCAACGACTGCTGATGATTGTCCCAAGCTTTGCCAACTTCTAAGCCCTAATTTCATTTGTTGAGACACCACCATGGCCAGAGTCTCCAAGGGTGTCATGCTGTCAAACAATTGGTTGATTTGAAAGGTGCGAACTAAACCATTTTTGACGCGCTCATACGGCTCTAAATTGGAGATATCAACACCTTCCAACAAAACCTGTCCTGAAGTGGGAGGCAGCACACCCGTGATGAGATTGATCAAAGTGGTCTTGCCTGCGCCATTAGGTCCAATGAGGGCATGACGGGCACCTTGCGCCAGCTTCAAGTTGACATGGTCTGTGGCTGTGATACCGCCAAACTTTTTCAACAAGCCCTGAGTTTCTAAAACAATCATGAACGCCACCAAGTCCATGGCTTAAGAAGTCTTTCACGACCAACCAGTACCAACACCACCAAAAATAAGCCTATCCAAAATGTCCAATACTGTGGGGTGATGCCTGCGATCACATCGTGCATCAGTTTAAAGGCCACTGCACCCAACACACCCCCATAAAGCCATCCCACGCCGCCGATGACCAACATCAGCATGACATCGGCAGAACGATCTAAAGCAAAAACATCCAGCGAGGCAAACCCAGTGGTTTGCGCCATCAAAGCACCTGCTGCACCGGCCAAGCATGCAGCGGCAACATAAACCACAGCCAATCTTGCGTTGACATTGATACCTATGGCCATGGCACGAAGTCGATTGTCTCGAACAGCTTTAACTGTAGCCCCCAATGGGGAATGAACCCAATGTCTGACAAAAAAGAACGACGTAAACAATATGGTTAATGAATAAGTGGCCGCGGTTTGACCCATGAGGTCAAACTCAAATCGACCGAGCAAGGGCCCCATCAAAACACCCTGTAAGCCATCCGAGCCCCCCGTCAGCCAATCTAATTTGTTAGCCAGCTCCAGAAGTATCAAGGCCATGCCCAAGGTCACCATCAATCGCGTCAGGTCAGAGCCTCGCAAAATAGTCAATGCACAAAGGGCGCCTAAGCAGGAAGTCGTGACCATGGCGAAGCAGAGGCCGACCAGGGGATCGGGCATGATGTGCTTGGCAAACAATGCTGCTGAATAAGCGCCAAAACCCAAAAAAGCCGCATGCCCCAAAGACACGATGCCGGCATAACCCAAGACAAGATCCAGGGAAAGCGCAAACAAGGCCACGATGGCCATTTCATTCACCATGAGCGCATGACTTGGCAAAACCCAAGGCGCCAAAAAGACCAGTCCCCAAAAAAGAAACTCTGCCCACTTCCATCGTGCAGGTTGCAACAAACTAGATTGCAAACGCTGATGTGATTCTGCTTGCACTCAATGTCCCCCTTTTCTCACAAAAAGGCCTTGAGGACGCCACAACAAAATCAATAGCATCAATGAATACACGATGAATGCTCCCAACTTGGGAACGTAATATTTGCCTGCAACATCTGCAATGCCTAAAAGCAGTGCCGCCAGCAACGGGCCCGTGATGGAAGAAGTGCCGCCAACTGCCACCACAATCAAGAAATAAACCATAAATTTGAGGGGGAAAGTGGGATCCAGCCCCAACACCTCTGCACCCAATGCGCCGCCCAATCCAGCCAAACCAGAGCCAACCGCAAAAGTGATGGCAAAAACTGAATTAACATTGATTCCCAAACCAGCAGCCACGCGGGAGTCATCGACGCTTGCGCGCAAGCGACTTCCAAATGTGGTTTTAGCCAGCACATACTGCAAAGCCAATGTCAAGGCAGCGCAAATGGCAATAATGAACAGCCTGTAATGCCCCATGCCCAAAGCGCCATCCCAGATCTCGGTTCGGCCCTTTAACATGTCGGGCAATTGCATGATTTGTTGTTGCGACCCCATGAAGTAATCAATCGCAGACACAGACATGAAGGCCAAGCCAATGGAAAACAAAACTTGATCCAAATGGGGTTTCGCATACATGGGGCGATACAAACTTCTTTCCATGATGGCGCCCAGAAAACCAGTCGCCAAAAAAGCAAGTGGCAAGCAGATTAAAAAAGGGACACCAAAACGCTGCATGAGAACCACCGTCAAGTAGCCACCCGCCATGGCAAATGCACCATGCGCCAGATTGATGAAGTTCATCAACCCCATCGTGACTGACAATCCAACGGCCAATATAAAAAGCAGCATGCCGTATGCAATGCCGTCAAACAAAATCGTCAGCATGGGTTAAAGAAGTTAAAGACCATGAAACAAATTAAATCATTTCATGGCAGGTAAACGATCAAAGATTAACGCGTCTTACCGGGATCTTTGACGTCCTTGATGGTCTCAAACTCTTGATTGAAAAGTTGGCCACCCACACGCTCTACTTTGCGAATGTAGATGTTGTGTACGACATCACGCGTTTGCGCATCAATGAACATCGGGCCTCGAGGACTCTCAAAGACCTGCCCCTTCATAGCGTCTAACAAGGCTTGGCCGCCAGCACCTTTGCTTGCTTTGGCAGCTTCGTAAATGACACGCATTCCGTCATAGCCACCCACTGCCATGAAGTTAGGACGTAACCCTGCATTGGCCTTAGTGAAAGCTTCAACAAATTTCTTGTTCAAGGGAGAATTGTGAGAAGCAGAGTAGTGATGGGAAGTTGTCACACCCAAAGCCACATCGCCCATGGCATTCAAAATATCATCGTCTGTGACATCACCTGTA
>CALCBL010000065.1 GCA_937897495.1 uncultured Burkholderiales bacterium | reverse complement strand
GCAATAAATCAAGGTGTTTTGAATCATGCCGCTTGCATCCTGAAACACAGTGGCGTAGTGTTCAAGCGTGTAGGCGTCGGGCAATGGCGAGAAGCTCCAGACTTTGGCAAACGACAACAACAACACACCCAGGTGGGGTGATAAGGTAATGAGCAAAATAAGGCCAATCCAAAGATAAGCCAACGCACTTTCTACAGGGGAAAGCTGGCGACGTTGAATGCTTGAGCCGCCTTTTTGCAAGGTGGAAAAGTCGCGCCCTTTCAACACACGGGCTGAGATGACCATGGCGCCAATTGAAAACACAATCATGAGCACACTGATGACATAGCCCATGGGGTCTTCTAAGCCGACCTGTGTGATGCGCAAATAGGCTTGAGGCGCGAGCATATTGGTCTGCCCCATGACCAATGGCGTACCCAAGTCATCAAACACTTTGACAAACACCAGGGAAGCACCGGCTACGAAACCTGGCAGACCCAACGGAAAAATGACACGCCAAAACAAGCGCCAACCTTTGCAACCCAGGTTCATGGCCGCCTCTTCCATGGCACCGTCAATGTTGCGCAGTGCAACTGTCAGGTTCATGAGAATGAATGGAAAGTAATGAATGGCCTCGACAAAGATCACGCCATTGAGTCCCTCCATGATGGGCAACGTGAATCCAAAGGCATCATTGAGCAGCAGGTTCAATGTGCCAGATCGCCCAAAAATCAGTTGCAGTGCCACAGCCCCCACAAAGGGCGGCATGATGAGTGGGAGCACACCCAAGGTCTGAATCAGAAGCGCGCCTCGAAAATCAAATCGCACCGTGAAATAGGCCAAGGGAACTGCAATCAATGCAGCAAAAAGTGCCGACATAACCGCCACATAAAGGCTGTTTATGAACGATTCGCGCATCAAATCTTGTGAAAAGAAAGCGCTGAAATGGCCAAAAGTGAGGCTGTTGTCAATGTCTAAAAAAGCGGCGATGAAGACACGCGCTACAGGCAATGCAAAAAACAACAACAAGAAAACCAACACCAAGCCGCCAGCAAGCCAAACGCCGGGGCGCACATCGGCCCATCCAGCTTGAGGCCGCATTAGCCTTTGCGACTGCAGTGCCGCCTGTTCATTTTCAGACACGATTTGGAACTGCTGCTTATTTGGTGGCAGCTAGAGCTTGCTCAGCCAAGCTTTTTGCACGCTCGTAGTTTTGGCGTGCACTGTTGTTCCAGTAGTTTTCCAAACCAGTCACGCTTTTACTCACCGCTGAATCTTTTTTGTTGGCCGCAAACAAAGCCAAAAATTCTTTGTCAGCAGCTTTCTGCACATTCACCACAGGGCTAAAGGCGGCATCGCGTGCTTGCTTCAAAAGCTCTGCGGCTTTGGCGTTGGGTTTGCGAGTCAAGGCGGCTTCGGCTGCATGAATGGCCTTGGTTGCAGCCTGCAGCTCTTTCAAACGGAAGGTGATGGTTTGGTCAAACATGGCAGAGACGACGTTGTAGCGGTCTTCAGACAAATCAGAGTTGAACTGTACTTTGGCGCGCTTGGCAATTTCAAAAGGATTGGGATAGCCAGCAGGTGTTTTACCGCCCATGGCTTCAGGTGGCAAGATGGGCAAGCGAGAAATTTTAGGGTTGTAGAGCAACTCTTGCCCTTGTTGCGAAACTGTGTAACTGATGAACTTGCGCGCTTCGACCGCATTTTTGCTGCCTGAGACCAGCGCAATACTGGCAGGGACTACCGCTGTGACGTCTGGGTAGACAAAATCTACTGGGAAACCAGAGAACTTACCGGCCAAACCAAAAAAGTCAATCACTAACCCAATGCCAAACTGGCCATTGTTGACACCATCGGGCACGCCAAAACTTCTTTCCGTAATGGCTGCGCAGTTGCCTGAAATTTGCAGAAGTTGACGCCAGCCCTTTTCCCAACCTTCACCTTGCAAAAGCGTTTCAACGGTTAAGTGTGTGGTGCCCGAGCGTGAGGGGGAGCTCATGGCTACGTGGCCAAAGTACTCGGGCTTAATCAAG
>CALCBL010000064.1 GCA_937897495.1 uncultured Burkholderiales bacterium | reverse complement strand
AACCCACTGTGGCTCTGTTGGAGTTGTAACTTAATTCAAATTTTCGAATTGTTAACTTCGAGTTGCAACATAGGCTTTGTGGGCAATCTTAAAGTGGCAATCCAACATATGGAAAGCATTGCAGCAGATCCGATGAGTGAATAAATCAGACCACCCCATTGAAACAATAAGCCCGACATCAATGTTCCAAAGAAGCGCCCCAAAGCGTTCGCAGCATAGTAAAACCCAACATCCTCAGCTGCTTTTTCTGAGCCTGCATAAGCCAATACCAAATAGCTGTGGACTGAGGAGTTAACTGCAAAAATACCAAATAGCTGTGAACTGAGGAGTTAACCGCAAATGCAAATCCGAACAAACCAAGACCACCCACAACCCACCACTCAAGATTGGGAACGTCTTGCCAGACAATCACTGCAATGGCAGCAGGGATCAATGCCAAGATCAAGGACCACCAGCGAGCGGCTGGTACTTCGCGCGAGAGGCCGTCTTCACTGCGTTTGACAATATTTGGGGCGAGGGCTTGAACTAATCCATAGCCTATTGTCCAAGTTGCCAAGAATGTACCCACCATGGTGAAGGTCCATCCAACAGAATAAAGAAATACTGGTACTCCGACCACAAACCAAACATCGCGAGCTCCAAAGAGTACAACGCGAGCAGCAGAAAGTGCGTTGAGGCCTTGGTTTTTTGAAAACAATTCTTTGGCTGATTTGGAGGCTTTGCTCTTGCCGATCATGGGAGGCAAACTGCTGATGACGCCGATCAAAATCAAAGCCAGTAATCCAGCCATGGCGATCAAGGACCACTGAAACCCAACAGCTTGCAGTAAAACGCCACCAAGAAAAAAGCCAAAACCTTTCATGGCATTTTTACTTCCAGTGAACCAAGCGACCCACTTAAACAGCTGACCATTACTTTGAGTTTTGGCTTCAGCCTGAGTAATTTTGATCGCTGACTTGCTGGCAGTTTTGGTGAGATCTTTTGCAACGCCACAAATACCCTGAGCAATGACCACCCATGCAACAGACATTGCCGCAGTCCAACTCGGATCAAGTTGCGACAAGAGAATGAATCCAACAATCTGAGTCATCAGACCCACAGTGAGCATGCGTGCAATACCAAATCTTGTCGCCAACCAGCCTCCAATTAAATTGGCCAGCACGCCAGCTGCTTCGTAGAGCAAAAATAACAAAGACAGCATGAAGGGTGAGTAACCCAGTTTGTAGAAATGAAGGAGCACCAGCATGCGCAGTGCCCCATCTGTGAGCGTGAACCCCCAGTAGGCTGCCGTGACGATCATGTAATTTCTAACGGCAGGAACTACGACGGGAAGTTGACGGTTGTTTGATTCCATCTTAAATACCAACAGATTCCATGTAGCAGGCCAAATCGACCATGCGGCATGAATAGCCCATCTCGTTGTCATACCAGGCATAGACCTTGAGGAGAGTTCCGTCAGTCACCATGGTCGACAATGCGTCGATGATTGAGCTGCGGGTATCACGTGCATAGTCAACACTGACCAAAGGACGTGTTTCGTAACCCAGAATGCCGAGCAATGGTCCATTTGCAGCTTTTTCAAAAAGTGCGTTAACTTCCTCTGCTGTGGTCGAACGTTGAAGTTCAAAGACGCAATCGGTCAAAGATGCATTCAGTACTGGTGCCCTCACCGCATGGCCATTCAGTTTGCCTTTGAGTTCAGGGTAGATCAGTGCAATTGCTGTGGCACTGCCCGTCGATGTTGGCGCCAAGCTCACCATAGCGCTGCGTGCGCGGCGCAAATCTTTGTGCGGCGCATCTACCACCAAGTTGGTATTGGTCGGGTCGTGGATGGTTGTGATCTGACCGTGCTTGATGCCCAAGTTTTCGTGAATCACTTTGACAACGGGCGCTAAGCAATTGGTTGTACAAGAAGCTGCTGTGACGATGTAATCTTTGGCAGGGTTGTACAACTCGTGATTGATGCCGACCACAATATTGAGTACACCGCCAACCTTCACGGGTGCTGCAACAATGACGCGCTTTGCACCGCGATCTAGGTGGCCTTGAATGGTTTCAGGTGTGAGAAATTTCCCTGTGCATTCGAGCACAAGCTCTACGCCCAATTCACCCCATGGAATTTCGGCAGATGTGCCGAAAGAGGTGTAACGAATCCGTTTGTTTCTGCAGATGTGCAGAAAGAGGTAAAACGAATACGCTTGTCTTTAATCTGAATGGCCTCATCGCCATCTGCGCGAATATCTGCTTTCCATTTGCCTTGAACGGAATCGAAGGCGAGCAGGTGAGCTGTTGCGGCAGCTCCGCCTTTGAGTTCATTGACATGAACAACATCAAGTCGGTTTGGTCCTCGGGGATCATCTTCAGGGCGCTCTGCGGCTCCCATTGCAGCTCTCAAAGCTAAACGACCGATGCGACCCATGCCATTGATGCCAACTTTCATGCTGACTCCTTTATTGATACTTGTATAAACTCTCTAATTTATAAAATAAATGTTACAAAAGTATGACAAAGTTATGAATGTTAGATATGTAATTAATAAACTCTCTTATATAAAATAAATGTTACAAAAGTATGACAAAATTATGAATGGATAGATATGTAATTAACCTTCTCATCCTTATGATTCGCATTAACTATCTGGGTTTGTCATGTCTATCGAATACAAAATTGCGCCGTCTCAAATGGCAAGCGAATACATCGAACTGCGCGG
>CALCBL010000063.1 GCA_937897495.1 uncultured Burkholderiales bacterium | reverse complement strand
CCCGAAGCCTCTTTGGCAGTTAAGAACTTCTCGTTGGCCAACTTTTGAAGCAGTTTGGCATCCCTTCCAGCCGCCCGAAAACTTTCTCCATTGATAAAGATGTGCTTGGCATCAAACAACATTTTGGTTCTTCGATCTAGGTGAACACCGCATGGCCATGCATAGGCACTCAACACGTCCTGATCTGGCGGGTCGAACCACACACTGGGTTTGGGCTCTGTGAGTGTTTCACCCAGCAAACAGTTCAATATTTGGGGATCTTTGAGCGCCTTGGCAACTGATTGCGAAGCAAATTTTTGCAGCGCCGCTGGAATAGCAGCGTCCTTGATAGCGGCTGCTTGACTGGGGTCTTGGTAAATCACATCCAAACTTGAGCCTGCATTTTCAGCCATCTCTTCAGACAAGCCCATCAACAACTCACTGGCCAACTCGGCACTTCGAGGCACCTTGAAGCCAATGGAGTAAGTCATGCACTCACCCACAGCCGTGCCATCGTGGGCATAGCCCGGGGGCAAATAAAGCATGTCACCAGGGTTGAGAACAAATTCAGCTTCGGGCTTGAATGCTTTCAAAATTTTGAGGGGCACACCTTCTTGCAACTCAAACTTTTTTTGTCGCCCAATTCGCCACTTCCGCTGACCATGCGCCTGCAAAAGAAACACGTCGTAGCTGTCGAAATGGGGCCCCACACCGCCGCCCTCGGTGGCATAGCTGATCATCAGGTCGTCAAGTCGCGCATCAGGCACAAATCGAAATTGCTGCAAGAGCGCATGAACCGCATCGTTGTGAAGGTCCACCCCTTGGATGAGCACCGTCCAGTCAGGCGTCTTCAGGGAAGGCAAACTTTTTCGGCTCATCGGACCCTTTTTCAAGGTCCATTTCTCACCTTTCCGAACAATGTGGCGCGACTCAACCTCCTCGCTTTCAACCATGTCTAGCAGGGCCGATCGGTCGATCAAGGGCTTCATGCCCGGGACGGCTTGCCGAATGAGCAATGGTTTCTTCTGCCAATGGCGCTTCATGAATTGGGCAGGGGTCAATCCCGCCAACAAGATCAAGGGTGTATTTTTTTGCATCACATTCAATTCAAAAACGATTTCAAAACTGCGACAATTCTCAGATGGATATTACTTCTCAATGTGTGGTCGAACTGACCTGGACGCTCAAAGATACTTTGGGCGAAGTTTTAGACGAGCTCGATGAGCCGGTAGCCTTCTACTTGGGTGGTCATGATTTGCTGCCCAAAATTGAAGAAGCGCTTCAGGGTCATGCCGTGGGCGCCAAAGTCGATTTGCACCTCGAACCCGAAGATGCATTTGGAGATTTTGACGAGAACTTGCTCTTCTTAGAACCCCGCGCGCTCTTCCCCAAAGACATCCAGGAAGGCCTCACCATCGAGGGCAACGCATTGCCTGCTGGCTGCAACCCCGATGCGCCGCGCAATGTGCTTTACACCATCACCGAAATTTATCCCGATCACCTGGTGCTAGATGGCAACCATCCTTTGTCAGGCATCGCTTTGCGCATCAGCCTGAAGGTGCACCATGTGCGCTTGGCCACTTCACAAGAGCAAGAAGCAGGGACCTGCGGTACTGGGTTTTTTAAAATTGAAATTGATCCAACTTGATATCAGCGCTTGCCCGTTGAACCGTAACCACCTTCACCACGTTCGCTGGGTGCATCAAACTCCGAGACCACATTGAATGTGGCCTGCACCACAGGCACGATGACCATTTGTGCAATCCGTTCCATGGGTTGAATGGTGAAGGCCTCTTGACTTCGATTCCAGCAACTGACCATGAGCGGGCCCTGATAATCGCTGTCGATCAAGCCCACCAAATTGCCCAACACAATGCCGTGCTTGTGACCCAAGCCAGAGCGCGGCAAAAGCATGGCGGCATAACCAGGGTCTTTGATGTACACAGACAGACCGGTGGAAATGAGTTGCCATGCGTTGGGTTGCAGGGTGATGGGGGCATCCAAACAGGCCCGCAAATCGAGACCCGCACTGCCCGGTGTGGCGTATGCAGGCAATTGATCGGCCATGCGGGCATCCAAAATTTTCAAGTCAACATTCATCGTCGTGAGATCCAAATTAAGGGAGAGGTCAGTGCTTGAAGCGGCTTAATTGCGTGAATGGTTTTTGCCAATTCGGCTGGCTATTTCTTTCACCAAGTCTTGCGCCAGATGCGTCTTGGTGTCGCGCGGCATCTCTTTGGCACCCTCTGCATCGACCAGCAACAAAGCATTGTCGTCTTGTCCAAATGTAGACGGTCCAATATTGCCCACCAACAGAGGCACATCTTTGCGCACCCTTTTGGCTGTGGCTTGGGCCAACAAATCATGGCTTTCAGCAGCAAAGCCTACGCAAAATAAATCGCCACTTTGCGCCCGAGCCGACCTTGCAACAGCGGCCAAAATGTCTGGGTTTTCGACAAAACTCAATTCAGGGGTGTCGCCCGAGCCATCTTTTTTAATTTTGTGATCAGCCGCATGGTCGGGTCGCCAATCGGCCACGGCTGCGGCAGAAATGAAAATCGTGGCCGATTGAACGGCCAATTGCACGGCGTCGCGCATTTGCATGGCCGACAAAACATCGACCCGTTGTATGCCCCGCGGCGTAGGCAAGCTCACAGGCCCGGCAATGAGCGAGACTCTGGCGCCCGCATGATGGGCGGCCTTGGCAATGGCAAAACCCATTTTGCCGCTGGACAAATTGGTGATGCCTCGAACCGGGTCAATCGCCTCATAGGTGGGGCCGGCTGTAATGAGCACATGCTGGCCTTGAAGCACTTTGGGGGTCCAAAAGGAGAGCAATTCATCCACAATTTCTTCGGCTTCGAGCATGCGGCCATCACCCGTTTCGCCGCAGGCCTGATCGCCCTGCCCTACGTTCAACACATGCGCGCCATCGGCCTTGAGTTGGGCCACATTGCGCTGTGTGGCTGGGTGGGCCCACATTTCTCGGTTCATAGCAGGCGCAACAATCAGGGGCACCGTTTGAATGGGCCGGGCCAAACACATGAGGCTGAGCAGTTCATCGGCCTTGCCATGGATGAGTTTGGCCATGAAATCGGCACTGGCTGGGGCAATCAAGATGGCATCGGCATCGCGGCTTAAATTGATGTGGGCCATGTTATTGCCCTCGCGCGCATCCCATTGCGAGGTAAAAACAGGCTGACCCGACAAGGCTTGCATGGTGACGGGGGTGATGAACTGCGCGGCAGATTCGGTCATGACCACCTGCACCTTGGCACCCACTTTCACCAAGGAACGACACAACTCGGCCGCCTTGTAGCAGGCAATGCCGCCAGTGAGTCCTAAAACAATGCGTTTTCCGTGCAAATCGTTCATGTTTGGCAATGTAGCAGATCGTGAGACCTTTATAATCTCGTTTTCCATCTCCCGGGTGCTTTGCATCTCGTCCTGGACATGACCAAATTCGTCTTCGTCACTGGTGGTGTGGTGTCTTCCCTCGGGAAGGGAATCGCTTCTGCCTCGCTTGCCGCAATCTTAGAATCGCGCGGCCTCTCAGTCACCCTCATCAAACTCGATCCCTACATCAACGTCGACCCCGGCACCATGTCACCGTTTCAACACGGCGAAGTGTTTGTCACAGACGATGGCGCAGAGACCGACCTTGATTTGGGCCACTACGAGCGTTTCATCAACACCCGCATGAAGAAGGCCAACAACTTCACCACGGGCCAGATTTACAAGAGCGTGCTTGAAAAAGAACGCCGCGGTGATTACTTGGGCAAAACGGTTCAGGTCATTCCGCACATCACCAACGAAATACAAGACTTCATCAAACGCGGCGCTGGTTTTGACACCCCCGAAGCCGTGGATGTGGCCATTGTAGAAATTGGCGGCACCGTGGGCGACATTGAATCCCTGCCCTTCCTCGAGGCGGTGCGCCAATTAAGCTTGCGCTTAGGCCCTAACAATGCGGCTTTTGTGCACCTCACCTATGTACCCTGGATTGCGGCAGCAGGCGAACTCAAAACCAAGCCCACACAGCACACGGTCCAAAAACTGCGCGAAATTGGCATTCAGCCCGATGCCTTGTTGTGCCGCGCCGACCGCATGATTCCTGACGATGAGAAAGACAAGATTTCTCTGTTCACCAATGTTCAAACATGGGGCGTCATCTCGATGCCCGATGTCGACACCATCTACAAAGTGCCGCGTGTCTTGCACGAACAAGGCCTTGACGCCCTCATCTGCGATCGCTTGCACATCAATACGCAGCCGGCCAGCCTCAAACGCTGGGACGACTTGGTGTATGAAACCGAGCACCCTCAGGGCGAAGTGATCATTGCCATGGTGGGCAAATATGTCGAGCTGTCTGACAGCTACAAGTCGGTCAACGAAGCTTTGCGCCATGCCGGCATGCGCAACCATGTGCGCGTCAAGATTGAGCACATCGACTCTGAAACCATCACCCCAGAAACAGTGGCTCAATTGGCCAAATTTGATGGCATCTTGGTGCCCGGCGGTTTTGGCAAGCGCGGCATTGAAGGCAAAATTCAAACCGCTCGTTTTGCCCGTGAAGGCAAGGTGCCCTACCTTGGCATTTGCTTAGGCATGCAAGTGGCCACCATTGAATATGCGCGCAATGTGGCAGGCATGCAAGACGCCAACAGCACCGAGTTTGAACCCGATACACCCTTCCCCGTCATTGCGCTCATCAACGAATGGAAAGATGCCGACGGCACCATCCAAGTTCGCGATGCGCAATCCGATTTGGGCGGCACCATGCGTTTAGGTGCACAAAGCTCTGACGTATCCGCAGACACCTTGGCTCGGCAAATTTACGGCCCAGTGGTCACAGAACGTCATCGCCACCGCTATGAAGCCAACGTCAATTATTTGGACACTTTGCGTCAAGCCGGTTTGGTCATCTCTGCCCTCACTCAGCGTGAACAACTGACTGAAATCGTGGAGCTACCCACTTCTGTTCACCCGTGGTTTGTTGGGGTGCAGTTTCATCCGGAATTCAAATCAACCCCATGGGATGGCCACCCTTTGTTCAATGCTTTTATCAAAGCATCGATCGATCACCAACAAGGCGCGAAGCACTTGAAAGCCGTGGCTTAATTTTCCGCGACAACTTAGCAAGATACCAGGAACACCATGAAACTTTGCGGATTTAATGTTGGCCTTGACCATCGCTTCTTTTTGATTGCTGGCCCTTGCGTCATTGAGTCTGAGCAGTTGCAAATGGACACCGCGGGCACCTTGAAGGAAATCACATCTGCACTGGGCATTCCGTTTATTTTCAAGAGCAGCTATGACAAGGCCAACCGTTCTTCGGGCAGCACTTTTCGCGGCCCGGGCATGGAAAAAGGCTTGGAAATTTTGGCCAAGGTCAAACGTGAACTGCACTTGCCCATCCTCACCGATGTGCACACCGAAGCCGATATTGCGGCAGTTGCTGCTGTGGTTGACGTGCTTCAAACGCCAGCCTTCTTGTGCCGCCAGACAGATTTCATTCGTGCCGTAGCCCAATCTGGCAAACCGGTGAACATCAAAAAGGGGCAGTTTTTAGCGCCTCACGACATGAAGAATGTCATTGACAAAGCACGTGCAGCAGCACGCGATGCCGGCCTGCCCGAAGACAACTTCATGGCTTGTGAGCGCGGCGCCAGTTTTGGTTACAACAACTTGGTGTCCGACATGCGCAGCTTGGCCATCATGCGTGAAACGGGCGCTCCCGTGGTGTTTGACGCCACTCACTCCGTTCAGTTACCAGGCGGCCAAGGCACCACCTCTGGCGGCATGCGTGAAATGGTGCCCGTGCTGTCAAGGGCCGCTGTGGCTGTGGGCGTGGCGGGCTTGTTCATGGAAACACACCCCAACCCAGCCGTGGCCATGTCTGATGGCCCCAATGCCGTCCCCCTGCACCACATGAAAGCCCTGCTGGAAACACTGCTCGAACTCGATGCCGTGACCAAAAAGAATCCGTTTTTAGAAAATATTTTTAATTAAGAGAGAAGTCAAAATGAGTGCGATTGTTGACATTGTGGGCCGCGAAATCTTAGACAGCCGCGGCAACCCTACCGTTGAATGCGATGTGTTGCTAGAGTCCGGCGTGATGGGCCGTGCTGCGGTTCCTTCTGGCGCTTCTACGGGTAGCCGCGAAGCCATTGAATTGCGAGATGGCGATCAAAGCCGCTACCTTGGCAAAGGTGTCTTAAAAGCGGTGGAGCACATCAACACCGAAATTTCTGAAGCCGTGTTGGGCTTGGATGCCTCCGAGCAATCCTTTCTCGACAAAACCTTGATCGACTTGGACGGCACCGACAACAAAGGCCGTTTAGGCGCTAACGCCATGTTGGCCGTGTCCATGGCGGTGGCCCGCGCCGCCGCTGAAGAGTCTGGTTTGCCCTTGTACCGCTTCTTTGGCGGCATGAACGCTTGCCAATTGCCCGTGCCCATGATGAATGTCATTAACGGCGGCGCCCATGCCAACAACAACCTTGACTTGCAAGAGTTCATGATCATTCCTGTGGGCGCGCCCAGCTTTCGCGAAGCCGTGCGTTACGGCGCCGAAGTGTTTCACGCTTTGAAGAAAATCATTCACGACAAAGGCATGAGTGTGGCGGTGGGTGACGAAGGTGGCTTTGCCCCCAACGTGCCCAGCCATGAAGCTGCCATCCAAATGATATTGGACGCCATCAGCGCAGCGGGCTATACCGCTGGCGAGCAAATTGCCATTGGCCTAGACTGCGCTGCCAGCGAGTTTTACAAAGATGGCAAGTACGAGTTGGCAGGCGAAAGCTTGTCTTTAACAGGCGAACAGTGGATTGACATGATGGCCACGTGGGTCGACAAGTACCCCATCATCAGCATTGAAGACGGCATGGCCGAAGGCGACTGGGACGGCTGGAAACTGCTCACAGAGCGTTTGGGCAAAAAAGTTCAAATCGTGGGCGACGACTTGTTTGTCACCAACACCAAAATTTTGAAAGAAGGCATCGACAAAGGCATTGCCAATTCGATCCTGATCAAAATCAACCAGATTGGCACCCTGACCGAAACCTTTGCCGCCATTGAAATGGCCAAGCGCGCCGGCTACACCGCCGTCATCAGCCACCGCTCTGGCGAAACCGAAGATTCCACCATCGCAGACATTGCGGTGGGCTTGAACGCTGGCCAAATCAAAACTGGCTCTATGAGCCGCAGCGACCGCATGGCCAAGTACAACCAATTGCTGCGCATTGAAGAGGACTTGGGCGACGTAGCAGAGTACCCAGGCCGTTCAGCGTTTTACAATTTGCGCTAACATTTGCAGATAGCCTTATTCGATGCTCATGGACAACCGCTTACTGCCAGCCGCCTTGATCGCCCTGCTGCTTATTTTGCAGGGGCAGATTTGGCTTGGTAAAGGCAGTGTGCCCACGGTCATCGACCTTGAGTACAAAATTCAAGAGCAAAACGAGTTGAATGCCAAAGCCAAGCGCATCAATGGCCAACTCAACTCCGAAGTGAACGACCTCAAAGAAGGTTTGAACACCGTCGAAGAGCGTGCCCGCCATGAACTCGGCATGGTCAAGGCCAACGAGATTTTTGTTCAAATCGAAAAATGATCAATCCGGTCGAATTGGCCGGCTTCGTTTTGTCGTTGGCAATGGTTTATTGCAACATCAAAGAAATTCACTGGGGATGGCCTCTGGCCATTCTGAGCTCTCTCCTGTATGGCTCTGTCTTCTGGAATGAGCAACTTTATGGTGAAGCCTGTTTGCAAATCATGTTCGTTCTGACAGCGGCTTGGGGTTGGCAGCAGTGGCTTAGAGGAAGCGCGTCAGCCCCGATAGGGACTGATGCAGACGCAAGCCCAGCGCCATTGGCAAAAGCCAAGCTTGACGTGAGTGGCTTACAGGCTTCTGAGCGACGAGTTGCCTTCATTGCCACCTTGTTGGCTTGGCCTTCATTTTCATTTTTCCTGCATCGCTACACCGACAGTGATGTGGCCGTTTGGGATGGCTTGGTCACGGCACTGAGTTTGTTGGGTCAATATTTATTGGGTCGCAAGAAAATTGAAACTTGGTGGGTCTGGATGCTTGTCAATGTTCTCACCGTTGGCCTGATGGTCGAAAAGTCTTTGTGGCTTACCGCCGTGCTGTACGGTATTTTTGCCGTGCTCAGTTACATTGGTCTTCAAGCTTGGCGTCGCCATGAGCAATAGGGTCATTCGAGTTGCGCTGCTGGGTGCAGAAAGCACTGGCAAAACCAGCCTGAGTCAGCACATCACCCAGGCCTTGTTGGCGCAAGGGCAGATGGCAGCTTACGTTCCCGAAGTACTGCGCGAGTGGTGCCAAATGAATGGCCGAACACCCGCTTTACATGAGCAACGCCAAATTGCGCAACAACAAGCCGAGCGAATTTTTTCAATTCAAGAAGGCTGGGTCATTGCCGATACCACGCCCTTAATGACCGCTGTTTACAGCGACTATGTGTTTAAAGACCTGTCTTTGTACGAGGAGGCCCTTGGGCTACAAGCCCAATTTGATTTAACGCTGGTCATGGGACTCGACGTAGCTTGGGTGCCAGATGGCTTACAGCGCGATGGTGAGCATGTGCGTGAACCAGTGGACAACCTCGTTCGACAAGCCATGTCGAAAAGTCAACTGCCTTTTAAAGTCATTTACGGTCAAGACGAGGCAAGGCTCAACGCTGCATTGCTGGCCATCAGCCAAGGCATCTCGAATCTCAATGAGCCCCTTGATTTGAAATTTTCAGTGCCCAGCCTGCAACCCACGCAGACTCAAAGGGAAGCGAGCCAATACGGTTTGAACCAAGGCAAAACAGCTTGGCGCTGCGATTTGTGCAGCGACGCAGAATGCGAGCACAGACTTTTCAGTGACCTGCTGAAATAATACCCACTAGTGAACCGCCGGACCCGTGGGCGGTGTTGCTTCGGGTTGCGTAAAAAGACTGGCAGCGTCCACAGGATCAAATTGATACTGCGCACCGCAGAACTCGCAAGCCACCTCAATGTTTTCGCGCTCTGACAAAATACTTTCGGCTTCTGCCACGCCCAAGCTTTTGATCATGCGCCCTACTCTTTCGCGACTGCAACTGCATTGAAAACGAGGACCTGCATCGCCAACCAGCGGCTCAAATCGCAGCAGCGGCTCTTCCCAGAACAAGCGGTGCAACACAGTTTCAACATCCAAACCAAGCAGTTCTTCAGGCTTCAAACTTTTGGACAAGATAGAAATGCGGTTGTAGTCTTCATCTTTGCCCAAGGCCGATTCACGCTCTACTGAATCGTAGCGTCCGGCCAAATTGCCAACACCTTCCAAAGGCAATCTTTGAATAAGCAAACCAGCAGCCACTTGTGAGTTGGCTGCCAACACCAAGGTAGTGTCGAGTTGCTCAGACTGCAGCATGTAATGCTCTAGCACTTCGCTTAACTTTTCTAATTTTTCTTTGTGATCGCCAAACAAGGGCACCACGCCCTGATAAGGCTGCTGACCCGGCAAACGCTCTAAAGGGTCAAGGGTAATGGCACAACGCCCTTCGTTGTTGACATTGACCATCTGGCTCAAGGAAGCCTGCGGCAACACCTCACCTTGGACCGTAGCCGTGGCACGAAATCCGAAATCGGGCTGCACTTCGACCACAGACAACTTAACAGGCCCGTCGCCAAACACTTGCAGCACCAAAGCACCATTGAATTTGATGTTGGCCTGCATCAGCACAGCGGCTGCCGACATTTGACCTAACAACTCCGAGACGGGCTCTGGGTAGGCGCCGGTTTCCGTGTTGGCAGATCGCCTTTGAAGGACCTCCCACCATGAATCGGTTAATCGAACAATGGCGCCGCGAACTGGCAAGCCTTCGAATAAAAATTTATGAAGTTCAGACAATTTTTTTCAAACCCGATTGGTAGCGATGGGCGTTCTCGATGTAATGCTTGGCAGACATGCGCAAGCCTTGAATTTGTTCAGGCGTTAGCTCGCGAACCGCTTTGGCAGGCGATCCCATGATCATGGAGCCATCGGGAAACTCTTTGCCCTCGGTCACCAAAGAACCTGCACCCACCAAACAGTTTTTGCCTATTTTGGCGCCATTCAAAACCACAGCACCAATGCCAATGAGCGATTCATCGCCAATGGTGCAACCGTGCAACATGACTTGATGACCTACCGTCACATTTTTACCCACGGTCAGCGGCTTGCCAATATCGGCATGCAGCACACTGCAATCTTGGATGTTGGAGCCCTCACCAATGTGAATGGTTTCTGTATCGCCTCGAATGACGGCGCCAAACCAAACACTGGCATTGACGCCCAAGCTCACAGCCCCCATGACCTGAGCGCTGTCGGCAACCCATGCCCCCTCAGCCAATTCAGGTTGTTTGCCGTCTAATGAATAAATAGCCATTGGAGTCCTCTCAATTCAGGGCGCAAAGCCTACATTGTAGGCAAGCCTAAAATAGCGCATGGCGACCGCAGAATTAGCCCCACACATCCCACATCCCGCTCACTTGAGGCAGGCTGTTTTGGCCCCCTTGTTGGCGCAAAACGCCGTTCAAAAGGCGGAGTTGACCTTGTCTCTTTCAGAAGACCTGGCCATCTTTGCCAACGTGGTGGTGCCAAACCCCGGCGGCATTCCTGGGCGACCTGCTAAGCCAGAGTTGGTGTCGCACACCGCATTGAAGTCAAAACCTCTGACCACCCCCGAAGGCAGGGCTGTCTTGCTTCATGCCATTGCCCACATTGAACTCAATGCCATCGATTTGGCTTTGGATGTGGTGTGGCGCTTTCAGGGCATGCCTGCTGATTTTTACAAAGACTGGGTTCAAATTGCCAAAGAAGAAGCCAAGCATTTTTTGCTTCTTCAAAAGCATTTGGTGAGCATGGGTTTTGACTATGGCGACTTTCCGGCCCATCACTCCCTTTGGGAAATGGCAGAACGAACGCGCGGCGATATTTTGGCTCGCATAGGGCTTGTGCCACGCACCATGGAAGCGCGCGGGCTCGATGCCTCCCCCGGCGTCAGAAATAAATTAATCAGCGCAGGTGACCTGGCAGCCGGTCGCATTTTGGACATTATTTTGAAAGATGAAATTGGGCACGTTGCAGCGGGCAATCGCTGGTACCGACATGTCTGCCAAGAAAGAGGGCTAGACCCGATTGGCACTTATCGCGACTTGATCCAACAATACGACGCACCCAAACTGAAGTCGCCTTACAACCTAGAAGCCAGACGCCTGGCAGGCTTCGAGGAAGAAGAGTTGATTTATTTAGCAGCCAATGGCTTGTAGGCCAACCCACCGAAAGCAATCCATGCAAATTAACCATAGCTTCAAAGGATTTCCTGGCCATCACACGCCCGTCAACATTTCAGAAGTTGGATTGCAAAATTGGAATGTGTTGAAGGGTGACTTGCCATTGCCATTGGCAGTCATCAAAGAAAAAGCCCTTCAGCATAATTTACATTGGATGAAAGATTTTTGCGAAAAACGCCAATTGGACATCGCACCCCACGGCAAAACAACCATGTCACCAGAGTTGTACGCACGGCAATTAGAGGCTGGCGCTTGGGGCATCAGTTTTGCAAACG
The DNA here is from genome assembly GCA_937897495.1 of uncultured Burkholderiales bacterium. Lineage (GTDB taxonomy): Bacteria > Pseudomonadota > Gammaproteobacteria > Burkholderiales > Burkholderiaceae_C > Limnohabitans_A. The sequence goes on along the minus strand of CALCBL010000063.1, from coordinate 1,050 downwards.
TCTTTCAAGCAAGTTTAGGAATTCGGCACGGCGTTCAACGCATCATCATTGCCAACCAAGTTTATCAACATGCCGATCTGGAAGCACTGAGTGTTTTGTTGGCAACTTATCCCAAACTTCGCGTTTATTTTTTGGTGGACTCTGTAGAGCAAATTGACGCAGTTCAAAAATGGCGCAGTTCAAGTCAATCTAACATCGCTTTCACCGTTTTGATTGAGCTTGGTATAAAAGGCAAACGGACAGGTTGCCGAGAGCACTCACAGGCCATGGCTTTGGCTCGAAAAATCAAGGCTACATCTGGGCTTTTGCTGTGTGGCATTGAATGTTATGAAGGCGCATTGGCCACCTGCAACCATGAGCACGATCAAGCCTCGGTCGCAGCCCTCATGGGCCGGGTCCAACAACTGGCCGTAGCATGTGAAAAAGAAAATTTGTTTGAAAATGAAGAAATCCTGTTAACTGCCGGCGGCTCTGCCATTTTTGACCTCGTAGCTCAGCACCTCAAACCCCAACTTCATTTACCCACCAGAGGCATTTTGAGGTCTGGCTGCTACCTCACGCACGACCACGTGCAATATCGCAAGATGCTGAAGTGCGTTGGCGAAAGACTTCAACTGACTGAAACTCTAAGACCCGCATTAGAGGTCATCAGCAGTGTGCAGTCTTGCCCTGAACCCGGATTGGCCCTTCTCACCATGGGCAAGCGGGATGTTTCCTACGACATGGATTTACCCGTTGCCATTTGGCGTGCCAACGTTGGCGATCAAGGGGTTTCAGGGGTGCCATCTCACTGGGAAATCACGGCCTTGAACGATCAACACGCCTACCTTCAATTCAACCCAGCAGCTTCTGCGTCAGAGCAGCCCCATGTGGGGCAATTGATTGGCAGCGGCATTTCGCATCCTTGCACCACATTTGACAAGTGGCGGTGGATGCCCGTTGTCGATGATCACTACGCAGTCATCAGCGCTGTTTCTATTCGCTTCTAGCCACCGACACCTCACCCATTTGGGTGATTCTGATTCACCCCCTAGGATGGTGCTTGGCATG
>CALCBL010000062.1 GCA_937897495.1 uncultured Burkholderiales bacterium | reverse complement strand
GCTTCGGGCTCGACCGAGGCAGCTGCTCAATTGCTGAAGGCCTGGTGGGAGGAGGGGTGGTGGCATCCATCTGGCTTGGTCGCAAATGATTTGACTTGATTAAAGCTATAATTGAAGGCTGGATAGCAAGAGCTCGAGTGCTTGCTGTTCTGTCAACAGGATTTTTCTAAACCTGATGACAATTTCCCGGAAATTGTTTTTTACTAACTTTAAGGATAATAATCATGACCAAGTCCCTCGTTTTGGCTGCCGTGATCGCTGCTGCTGCTTTGGCTGCCTGCGGTGGCGCTGCTGCGCCAGCACCCGCACCAGCGCCAGCTGCTGCACCAGCCGCTCCTGCAGCGCCTGCTGCTGATGCTAAGCCAGCTGATGCTGCTGCTCCTGCAGCTGCTGCACCAGCCGCAGCACCTGCTGCTGCTCCTGCAGAAGCGCCTAAGAAGTAATTCTTGGCAGTCAAAGAAAAACCCCGCTCTGCGGGGTTTTTTTCGCCTAGACTTTTTGAGTCTAGTGGTGTGTTGGTTTTTATTTGATTTCGTCAGCCAACAGCTTGATGATTTTGTCTGCATTCGCCGAGGTTTCAGGAATGCCATCAGCGCCCTGAACCATCACCGTTGAAACGTCGCCCTTGCTGGTCACAGCAATGCGGTATTTGGCCAGTGTTGGAATGACTTTGTCGCTTGTAAACAGCTTGGCAAAGAAACCTGGTTCTTTGCCTGTGGTGCCAGGTGGCGCATAACGCACAAAGAACACACCTTGCGCGCGATCACGGTCCTCTACCGTAAATCCAGTTCGATCAATGGCCACACCGACGCGTCGCCATGCGCGATCAAAGCCGTCCTTGATTTCGATGGCGGGCAGATTGTTCTGCTTGATCAACTTCACATCGGCTGGCATGGCTGTGCCAGACGATGCTGTTGTGGCTGAGTTGGCCGGACTCGAAGCCGTATTGACGGAGAGGCTTTGGCCGCCCAATCTCATCATAAGACGGCGCAGAAATTCGATTTCCAATTCAGGATCGGCTGCACGGGGCGACCAAACTGTGGAATCTTTCAAGGGGCTGGTATAAATTTCAGCCAAACCCCGATGGGTGATGGTAATTTCCAAACCATTGGCAGTTCTTTCAATGCGGGTGCGAAAGCGATCACGCTCGCCAGTGGAGTAGAGCGAGTCAAACATTTTGCCGACGGCTTTTCGCAAAAAGTCTTGTGGCAATTTAGCGCGATTTTCGGCCCAGTCAGTTTCCATGATGCCCAACTCGGGTTGATCAAGGATGAGTGCGAAACCAGTGTCTTTCCAGAATTCACGCAATGGCTCCCACACAGAATCTGCACTTCTGTTGATGACCAAATAACGCTGAGTGCCTGCGCGCACAATGCGAGCTTCGCCCGCTTGATTGGCTGCTGTGCCAGCATCGAGAGCGACTCGAGCGGGAGAAGCTGCCGCTGCGGCACTGGCCAATGCGCTGTTCGAGCCAGCCACTTGATACCGAGAGTCACGCCTCAACTGTGTGAGATCTGGCGGGACTGAAAGTGTGGGTGCTTGGCTGGCGCTTTTGTAATCAATTTTGCTTTCGTCTAAAGTAGAGCAGCCGGATAAAAAGCAGGTAAGTGCGGCGGCGCAAGCCATTGCATTCAAGTAACGAGCAGAAGGGGCAAATCGATTCACGGGTGAGTCCTTAAATAAGTCCGCTGGCACGCAACGCGGTTTCAACCACGGGCTGCTGAGATTTTGAGAGTTCGGTCATTGGCAAGCGCAAAGTACCGCCACAGAGTCCCATTCGGGCCATGGCCCATTTGACAGGAATGGGGTTGGCTTCTACAAATAAATTCTTGTGCATGGGCATCAATTTGAATTGAATTTCCATCGCTTTTTGAACATCACCCGCCATGGCTGCGACACACAACTCATGCATCAAACGGGGCGCCACATTGGCTGTCACGCTGACGTTTCCTTTGCCGCCACACAGCATGAGTGCCACAGCGCTTGGGTCATCGCCCGAATAGACAGCGAATTCTTTGGGTAAATCGCGAATAAGCCACTGTGCGCGCTCAATGTTGCCAGTGGCTTCTTTGATGCCCACAATGCCTGGTACTTGCGCCAAACGCAAAACAGTTTCGTGCTGCATATCGGCAACAGATCGGCCAGGCACGTTGTACAAAATGACCGGCAAATCGGGCACCGCTTCTGCGATGGCCTTGAAGTGTTGGTACAAGCCTTCTTGAGTTGGCTTGTTGTAATAAGGCACGACCTGCAGTTGACAATCGGCGCCAACACTTTTGGCAAACTTGGCCAACTCGATGGCTTCGGCGGTGGAATTGGCGCCACAACCGGCCATGATGGGCACGCGGCCTTTTGCTTGTTCAACCGACACCCGAATGATTTCTCGGTGCTCTTCGACATTGACAGTGGGCGACTCGCCAGTGGTGCCAACCACGCCAATGCAATCTGTGCCCTCGGCAATGTGCCAATCGATCAGTTTTCGAAGGCTGGCGTAATCGACAGAGCCGTCCTCCAACATGGGGGTAACCATGGCGGGAATGCTGCCGGTGATGGGTTGAAAAGTTTTCGTCATGGCGAATGAAATGGTCAACAAATGATCATTCTAACGACTGCTAAGCCAAAACGGATGCGGCAAGTCATTGACTTTCTGCGCGGCCACAATGCGTTGAACGCATTTAGCGGGTTGATCCCAATACCCATCTTCATAGGCAATGACATGCAGCTGGGCACACGTTTGAAGCAATTCGCCTGGCTTGAGCAAGAAGTCGGGACGAGAAGGTTTGCCAAACTTTTCGTGGCCCAAAGCGAAAGTCTCGTAAATTAAGAGCCCCTCTGGCGCCAAGCATTCCAAAATGCGCGGCATCAGTGGGCGCCATAAGTAATTGGTAACGACCACCACATCAAATGTCTGGCCGCTTAAGGGCCAAGGGCCGCCTTCTATGTCAGCCTCGATGACCTTTCCGTAGGAGGAAGCTTCCGCTAAGGCCTCGGCAGATCGGTCTATGCCTGTGCAATGGTGACCGAGGCTCTGAAAGTACTTCATGTGCCTGCCTGCGCCACAAGCCAGGTCCAAAACCTGACTTTGAGGTTTGGCCAAGTGCGACCATCGCTGAACCCAAAGGGAAGGGGCTTCTGTGCCGTGCATCGTCTCAGTACTCCTGTTGAATCTCGTTGGCTGGAAAGCTGCGTGCCACGCATGATGCCCGATTGTGAAGTTAAATGCCCGGTTGAACTGTAAATTTATCCAGTACTTTGTTTGATTTCGCACTACAATCTGCGCCCATGGCTACATCTACCTCTGCAAAAGCATCTCCCGAATATGGCGAAGGCTCCATTCGAGTCCTCAAAGGCTTAGAGCCCGTCAAGCAACGCCCGGGCATGTACACCCGAACCGACAACCCATTGCACGTGATCCAAGAGGTGCTAGACAACGCAGCCGACGAAGCGCTGGCGGGTCATGGAAAGAAAATCAAAGTCACCCTTCATGCCGATGGCTCGGTCAGCATTGAAGACGATGGCCGAGGTATTCCATTCGGGCTGCACCCTGAAGAGAAAGCACCTGTCATTGAGTTGGTCTTCACGCGCTTGCATGCAGGCGGTAAATTCGACAAGGGCAGTGGCGGCGCGTACAGTTTTTCAGGCGGCCTGCATGGCGTAGGTGTCAGTGTGACCAATGCACTTGCCAAGCGTTTGGAAGCCATCAGCTACCGTGAAGGTCAAGTGGCTGCATTGGCGTTTTCTGGCGGCGATGTGATTGAACAACTCGTTACCCGCAAAGCTGCAGAGGGCGATCGCAAGCAGGGCACCACGGTGCGTGTGTGGCCCGATGCCAAGTATTTTGAATCGAGTGTCTTGCCCATGACCGAGCTCACGCATTTGCTGCGCAGCAAAGCGGTGCTCATGCCCGGTGTCACAGTGACCTTGTTCAACGAAAAAACCAAAGAGACCCAAACTTGGCAATACAAAGCCGGACTGCGCGATTACCTCATGCAAACTTTGAATGGCGACCCCGTCATTCCTTTGTTTGAAAATGAAGGCTTTGCAGACAGCAACCACGACAGCTTTGCAGAAGGCGAAGGTGCCAGTTGGGCGGTGGCATTTACCGAAGATGGCCAGCCTGTTCGCGAAAGCTATGTCAACCTTATTCCAACCACCGCAGGCGGCACGCACGACAGCGGTTTGCGCGATGGTTTGTTCACGGCGGTCAAGAGCTTCATTGAACTGCACAGCTTGCTGCCAAAGGGCGTCAAACTCATGCCCGAAGACGTGTTTGCGCGGGCCAGTTTTGTGTTGTCGGCCAAGGTGCTCGACCCACAATTTCAAGGTCAAATCAAAGAGCGCTTGAATTCGCGCGACGCCGTGCGTTTGGTGTCCAGCTTTGTTCGCCCCAGCCTAGAGTTGTGGCTGAACGAGCATGTGGAATACGGCAAAAAGTTGGCCGAGTTGGCCATCAAGGCCGCGCAGCATCGTCAAAAAGCTGGCCAAAAAGTGGAGAAGCGCAAGAGCTCAGGTGTGGCGGTATTGCCTGGCAAACTGACAGATTGCGAGAGCAAAGACATTGCACACAACGAAGTGTTTTTGGTCGAAGGCGACTCGGCGGGTGGCAGTGCCAAGATGGGCCGCGACAAAGAGTGTCAAGCCATTCTGCCTTTGCGCGGCAAGGTGCTTAACACCTGGGAAGTCGATCGCGATCGCTTGTTTGCCAACAACGAAATTCACGACATCTCGGTGGCCATTGGGGTCGATCCGCATGGCCCCAATGACTCACCCGATTTGTCGGGTTTGCGTTACGGCAAGATTTGCATCTTGAGCGATGCCGATGTGGATGGTTCGCACATTCAAGTCTTGCTCTTGACGCTGTTTTTCCGTCACTTTCCAAAGCTCATTGAAACCGGCAATTTGTTTGTCGCTCGCCCGCCACTGTTTCGAGTCGATGCGCCTGCGCGCGGCAAAAAACCAGCCGCCAAAATGTATGCATTGGACGATGGTGAGTTACAAAGTATCTTAGACAAACTGCGCAAAGACGGCGTGCGCGAAGGCGCATGGAGCATCAGCCGATTCAAAGGCTTGGGCGAGATGAATGCAGAGCAATTGTGGGAAACCACGCTCAATCCAGATACACGTCGTTTGCTGCCTGTTCAACTGGGCACCCTAGACTTTGCACAAACCGAAAGTTTGATCACCCAACTGATGGGCAAGGGCGAAGCGGCAGCGCGCCGCGAACTGATGGAGTTGCACGGTGATGACATTGAAGTTGACATCTAAGTGCTCAGTCAACGCCTTCCTGAATTGCTTAGATTTGAAATGATCCCAACATGAACGATCAACCGACCTTAGACCTTCAAAACAGCGAGTCCGATGACTCTCTGAATTTGGCCACTTATGCGCAGCGCGCCTACCTTGAATATGCATTGAGCGTGGTCAAGGGCCGTGCCTTGCCTGATGTGTGTGATGGTCAAAAACCAGTGCAAAGGCGCATTTTGTATTCCATGTCTCGCATGGGATTGGGCTTTTCGGGCGCCACGGGTGCCAAGCCGGTTAAAAGTGCGCGCGTGGTAGGTGATGTGCTGGGCCGCTTCCACCCCCATGGCGACCAAGCTGCTTACGATGCACTGGTGCGCATGGCGCAAGACTTCAGCCAGCGTTACCCACTCATTGATGGCCAAGGCAACTTTGGCAGCCGCGATGGCGATGGCGCCGCGGCCATGCGCTACACAGAAGCACGTCTTTCCAAAATCACCACTTTGTTGTTGGATGAGATAGACCAAGGCACCGTCGATTTCATTCCCAATTACGATGGCTCCACCGAAGAGCCACGGCAGTTGCCAGCGCGTTTGCCCTTTGTGTTGATGAACGGTGCCAGCGGCATTGCGGTGGGTTTGGCCACTGAAATTCCTAGCCACAATTTGCGTGAAGTGGCCGATGCGTGCGTAGCCCTCATCAAGTCGCCCAAGCTGACCAACGAAGAATTGTTTGCCTTGGTACCAGGCCCCGACTATCCAGGCGGTGGTCAAATCATCAGTCCTGCCTCCGACATTGCAGATGCCTATCGCACCGGCCGTGGCTCACTGAAGGTGCGCGCGCGTTGGAAAATTGAAGACATGGCGCGGGGTCAATGGCAATTGGTGGTCACTGAATTGCCCATTGGTGTGAGCTCGCAAAAAGTGTTGGAAGAAATTGAAGAGCTCACCAACCCCAAAGTGAAGGCAGGCAAGAAAGCCCTGAGTGCAGACCAGATGCAACTCAAGGCCAGTGTTTTGTCCTTGCTCGACGTGGTGCGCGATGAGTCCAGCAAAGATGCCGCAGTGCGTTTGGTGTTTGAGCCTAAAACCAGCCGCATTGAGCAACAAGAACTGATCACGGCTTTGCTGGCGCACACCAGCTTGGAAACCTCGTCTCCCATCAACATGACCTCGGTGGGCATTGATGGCAAGCCGGTGCAAAAGTCATTGCGCCAAATGTTGCTTGAGTGGATTACTTTCCGCCAACAAACCATCGTTCGCCGCTCTGAGCATCGCTTAGGCAAGGTGATGGACCGCATCCATATTTTGGAAGGCCGTCAGTTGGTGTTGCTCAACATTGACGAAGTGATTGCCATCATTCGCCAAAGCGATGAGCCTAAGCAGGCTTTGATGATTCGTTTCAAACTGAGCGAGCGCCAGGCCGAAGACATCCTTGACATTCGCCTGCGCCAACTGGCCCGTTTGGAAGGCATCAAGATTGAGCAAGAGTTGAAAGAACTGCGCACCGAGCAAACACAACTCGAAGAAATTTTGGCCAACCCTTCCGCACTCAAACGCTTGATGGTGAAAGAGATTGAGCAAGACGCCAAAGCATTTGCCGACCCGCGCCGCACACTCATCCAAGAAGAGAAGAAGGCAGTGGCCGAAGTCAAAGTGGTTGACGAACCTGTGACTGTGGTGGTGTCGGAAAAAGGCTGGGTGCGTGCACGCCAAGGTCATGGTCACGACGCTAGCAGTTTTGCATTCAAGGCAGGCGACGGTTTGTATGGCGCCTATGAATGTCGCACTGTCGATACATTGCTTGCCTTTGGCACGGCCCAAAAAGGCAGTGGCCGTGTGTACTCTGTGCCTGTGGCTGCGTTGCCTGGAGCGCGTGGCGATGGCCAGCCTGTGACCACGCTCATTGAACTGGAACCCGGCACACAGATTGCACATTACTTTGCAGGACCTTCAAACGCTACGCTCTTGCTTTCGAGTTCGGGCGGCTATGGTTTCATGGCGACAGTGGACAACATGATTTCGCGTCAAAAAGGCGGCAAAGCTTTTCTCACAGTGGGCGATGGCGAATCGGTGTGCGCACCATCGCATGTGTCGGGCTCAAACGCTACGCCGCAACCTGGCGCTAAAGTGATGCCTGCCGCAACGCATGTTGCCTGTGCTTCTACAGGGGGCCGCATTCTCACTTTTGAAATCAGTGAACTCAAGCTGATGGAAAAGGGTGGTCGTGGATTGATGCTGCTTGATTTGGAAGCCAAAGACACGCTGGCTGGCGCAGCCGCCTACACCCGCAGTGTGAAGCTCACGGGTATTGGCCGCGGCGGCAAAGACCGCGAAGAAACGCTTGAAATTAGAAGCTTGAACAATGCGCGGGCGGCTAGAGCGCGCAAAGGCAAGGCTGCTGATTTGGGCTTCAAGCCCACCCAAATTTCACGCGTTGAATAAAGCAGAGGCTTATCTTTTGGGTGCGAAATGCATGCGCGGCACAAACTGGTAAGTAGAACGCCAGCATGTGGCCAAGAGCTCCTCGGGACCATTCCTGTGGGTTAACTTCTTGCGAAGTCTTGAGACACACACTTGCAAGCGTTTGTTGTTGTAAAAATCTGAGAGGCCCCAGATGGCCATTTCTAAGGCATCGCTGCGCAATGCTTGTTCGGGTGCCATGGCCAATTGCGTCAGCAGAACGGTTTCCATGGCGGTCAGCCCAATGGCATTGTTGGCTGGGCCCGTGAGCAATGCCCGCACAGGATCGATGGTCCATCCGGTTTTGAGGGTTCTGGGAAGTCTTGCGGCCAAGCGTTCAATGATGGCGATCAATTCACTGGGGTTAAACGGTTTGCTAATGCAGACGTCAGCACCTGCAGCAATGGCGGCGATGCGATCTTGGGGCTCGGTGGCAGGGGCAATCATGACAACACGAACTTCTGGGTGTTTGGCCAATTTGGCCGCATAGGTCAGACTTTGCTCGCCCAGTGTGAGGGCATCTAAAACCACAACATCACTGATTTGGTGGGCGTTTTGTGCGGCTAAGTCGTTGGCGTCCAGGTAGTGATGGCATTGAATGCCAGCAGTGTGAAGGTGGGCAAGGACCTGTTCCGCCAAGTTAGAGTCTTGTTCGACAAAGCTGACACAGAGTGGTTTCATGGCGGTTTTCCTGTTTAAATGTTTACTTAAGAATTCATAATAATTCTTTTTGTATGCATTTATTAATCAATATTTAACAATTTTGTAGTTAAAAGTGATTAATAATTTTAGGAAAAGGCCATTTCTCCTCTCAAAACTATCAATAATTGCTTTGCCTTGCCATGAACTTGCAAAGATAGGCAGTGTGGCAATTTTGTTGAATTAGGCTAATTCGGCTATCAATTCAATCTCGACGCAGGCACCCATGGGCAGTTGAGCAACGCCAAAGGCACTTCGAGCGTGCGCGCCGGCATCGCCAAATACCTGGCCCAACAACTCACTGCAGCCATTGGTCACCAAGTGTTGCTCTGTGAATTCAGATGTTGAATTCACCAGACTCATCACCTTGACAATGCGTTTGACCTTGTTGAGGTCGCCAACAGCCGCATGCAGGGTGCCCAGCAAGTCGATTGCAACCGCTCTGGCTGCAGCTTTGCCTTCTTCGGTTTGAATGTTCTTACCCAATTGCCCCGTCCAAGCTTGGCCATTCTTTTTAGAAATATGACCACTCAAAAAAACCAAATTACCAGTTTGAGCAAAGGGGACATAGGCTGCAGCGGGTGTGGCAACAGGTGGCAAAGTGATTTGCAATTCTTCTAGGCGTTTGTAGATGGACATGTTGTAAAAATGGGTTAAAGGTTCGAGTTTAAAGCGGCTCCACTGTGACACTGATTCACTTGCACTGCAAGTGAACGTAACAGCGCTTGCATCGAAATAGCAGCTTGTGCCTCCTAAACTAGAAAAAGCCGCGCCATGGTGGGCACAAAGAAAGGCTCGACATGGTGAGGACACTGCCGTGGTGCTTGGCTGCTTGGCTTTTGGGCACGGCACTTCAGTTGCAACAAGCCAGCCTTTGGTCGCTTTCTGTTGTCCTGACTGTTGGCAGTTTGACCGTCTCAGTTGGCGTGCTCTTGTGCTTGCTGCGCGCCAACAACTCTCACTTCACAAACTGTCTTTTGGGGGCTTTGATTTCGTTTGGGCTGGCTTTGTCGCTGGTCAATGCCCGCTGTCTTTGGCAAGCTCAACACAGACTGGATCCTTTGATAGAGGGAAAAGAACTCATGCTTTCTGGGATCATTGCGTCCTTGCCTCAGCAGAGCGCAAGCGGTGTGAGATTCAGGTTTCAAGTTCAATCTGCTTTGGAGGTCAGTGCATCCCGCAATGTCGTGGTGCCGGAGTGGATTGATCTTGCTTGGTACGACAGAGAGTCAGTTGATTGGATGACAGGCCGTCATTGGGCTGGACTCAAAGCAGGCGACACATGGCAGTTCAATGTGCGCCTCAAAGCGCCCCATGGCACGCTCAATCCGGGGGGCTTTGACGAGGCTCTGTGGCGATGGGAACAAGGGGTCATGGCCACAGGCTCTGTGCTGACAGGCAAACGCGCTGAAGCGCCTCAAAAAATCAAGACATCATGGCTTTATCCTGTCGCACAAGCTAGGCAATATGTTCGATCTGAAATTGAACAAAAACTGTTGTCGGGAGATGCACAGACTCGGTCCATGTCTGGCGTGATTGCGGCATTGGTCATGGGTGACCAAGCCGCCATTCAAACTTCGGATTGGGATCTTTTCAGGGCCACGGGTGTCGCGCATTTGATGAGTATTTCGGGTTTGCACATTACCTTGTTTGCGTGGGTGATGGCCGGCGCAATTCGAAGACTTTGGCGTTTCTCTGCTGCGCGTGGAAGCCGTCTTTGTTTGCGTTGGCCAGCGCCGCATGCGGCTGTCTTGGCAGGTGCCCTGTTGGCCACACTGTATGCGCTGTTCAGTGGCTGGGGCTTGCCCTCTCAAAGGACCGTCATCATGCTTTGGGTGCTGAGTTTGCTTCGACTACGGGGTGCGCGTTGGCCAACTTTTTGGAGCCTTGGTTTGGCTTTGTGGGTGGTGGTGGCTTTTGATCCATGGGCTTTGCTTCAAGCCGGTTTTTGGTTGAGCTTTGTGGCGGTGGGTGTCTTGATGGTCAGCGATCCAGCGAAACATTCTGAGCTAAAAACATTGGAGGATGAGAACTCTCAAACAGTGCAAAAAAATACGTTTGATTCAATCGGCCTTCATTGGATGGCCAAAGCATTTCAGTCACTGAAGGGCTTGCTGCGAGAGCAATGGGTGGTCACAGTGGCTTTAACCCCGCTTGCTATTTTGTTTTTTGGGCAGGTTTCATGGGTGGGTCTGTTGGCAAATTTGGTGGCCATTCCATGGGTCACTTGGGTAGTCACCCCACTTGCTATTTTGGGTGTATTGGCCTCACCGCTTTGGCTTGTGGCTTCTTGGGCCCTTGAGCCCCTGATGGCCCTGCTGACGCTCTTGGCCAGTTTACAAGGCAGTGTTTGGCAATTGCCAACGCCTCCATTTTTCTTGGCGGTCCTGGCTATTTTGGGTGGCTTGTTGCTGTTGCAAGCATGGCCTTGGCACTTGCGCGCTTGGGGTGTGCTGTTCATGTTGCCAATCTTCCTGTGGCAAGTTCCTAAACCACAGCTTGGTCATTTTGATCTGTGGTTTGCCGATGTCGGGCAAGGCAATGCGGTATTGCTCAGAACGACCAACCATGCCTTGCTTTATGACGCGGGGCCCATCTACTCAGAGACCTCAGATGCAGGGCAGAGGGTGTTGGTGCCTTTGCTGAATCGCTTGGGCGTGAAGTTGGACAGGGTGATGCTTAGCCACCGCGATGCAGATCACACGGGTGGTGCGCCCGCAGTGTTGCGCGCACACCCCCATGCAGATCTGTGGAGTTCAGTTGAAGTGGGCCACCCATTGGCGAACATTCGCCCTGTGCATGCTTGCATCGCTGGGCAGAAATGGGCCTGGGATGGTGTTCAATTTGAAATGCTGCACCCCCTACTTTCGGATTACAGCAAGTCGGCTGGCGCCAATGAATTGAGTTGTGTTTTGAGGGTTGATGCCAGTCCAACGGCTCAGTCAGACATGTCGCAAGATCGCAACTTGGGCAGTGCCTTGTTGGTCGGGGACATCGAGGCGCCTCAAGAGTTGGCTTTGCTTCAGGGCTTGGCCTTGCAGCCCGTTGGTGTTTTGTTGGTGCCGCACCATGGCAGCCAAACATCTTCAACAATGGGTTTCATTGAGGCCCTGATGCCTCAATGGGCAGTGGTTCAGGCGGGTTACCGAAATCGATACGGCCACCCTGCACCTCGTGTTGTTCAGCGCTACGAATCTCTGGGTGTTCCCTTGTCGATATCATCAGAGTGTGGTGCTGCCCATTGGCAAAGTAACAAGCCCGAGCAATTGCATTGCGAACGAGAAGTTCGTCGGCGCTATTGGCACACACCTAGAAGGGTAGAACCTAGGGCTGCCGATTAGCCGATTGCAAAGTTGCAAGCATGCAATGAGTCAGAATTACTTAATCAGTTCGGGTGAGAAAAATCGCGGCAAAAACAGCACGATGTCTGGAAACACAATGATGGCAAGCAGTACCACGAGCATGGGAATTAGCATGATCATGGTGTCTTTGATGGCAAAGCTGATAGGTACTTTGGCAACGGCACAAGATATCATGAGGCACATGCCATAGGGCGGTGTGATGAGGCCAAATGCCAAAGACACAATGCCAACAATGGCAAAGTGCACGGGGTGCATGCCCACAGATTCAGCCAATGGCTGTAAAGTGGTTCCAACAATGATGATGGCGGGTATGGCATCTAAGAAGCAGCCCACAACCAAAAACGCGCCAGCAATCAATAAGCCGACACCTATCACGCCAAGCTCCCACTCTGTCACATTGGCCAGCAGTGCTTTGGGAATCTGGTAATAAGCCAACAACCAGCCAAAGACCGACGCAGTACCGACACAAAATAATGCGACTGAACTGAGTTTGCCTGTATCCACAATGGCTGCAATGAAACTTTTCCAATTCATTTCGCGGTAGAAAAGCATCGACAAAACGGCCGCATACAAGACCGCTACAGCTGCAGATTCTGTGGCTGTGAAAAGCCCTACCAATATGCCGCCCACAATGATGACGGGTGTCATCATGGCCGGGATGGACACAATGGCTGCCTTGTACATTTCAGTAAAATTTGCGCGAGGGTAGACTGGATAGTTGCGTTTTTTGGCATAGGCATGGACCGTGGCCATTTGGGCCAGTCCAATCAACAAGCCAGGCACAATGCCAGCCAAGTACATTGCACCGATCGATGTAGAAATAACCCCACCCCAGACCACCATCAAGATGGATGGTGGAATGATC
>CALCBL010000061.1 GCA_937897495.1 uncultured Burkholderiales bacterium | reverse complement strand
GCCCGTTTTTTGGAAAAATAAAGAAAGTGTGACCACCAACAAAGCTGCAATCAGCGCAGCGTAAACATCTTCCAAGTTCACCAAAATGCCACCAGGAAAAACAGAGTCCAAAAGGAACACAGGTTCTTTCGGCATACCCACATCAATTTTGTAAATGTCGCTGCCAAAGATGGTCTGGCCCAAGCCATCGATGAAATAGGTAATGCCCAAGGTGGCCATCAGCAAAGTGACGCCCTCTTGGTTGACCAAGTGACGCAACACATACCTCTCAATGAGCCAAGCCAAGGCAAACATCAAGACCGCAGCAAGGGCAAAAGCAATCACATTTGAAAGTATTTTGTTGTCCAGCCCTAATATTTCTGGAACCCACTCAGAGAAGCGCGCCATGGCCAATGCGGCAAACAGCACCATGGCACCTTGCGCAAAATTAAACACACCAGAAGCTTTGAAAATAAGCACAAAGCCAAGCGCCACCAACGAATAAAGCATGCCGGCCATCAGGCCACCTAAAAGAGCTTCTAAGAAAAATGCCATGTTGTGTGCTCCTTAATGACTGGTGCCCAGATAGGCACTGATCACTTCTTCGTTGTTGCGGACTTCTTCGGGGGTTCCGTCGCCAATTTTTTTGCCGTAGTCCAAAACCACCACGCGGTCAGAGATGTCCATCACCACACTCATGTCGTGCTCAATCAGCACAATGGTGGTTCCAAACTCGTCGTTGACGTCCAAGATGAAACGGCTCATGTCTTGTTTTTCTTCCATGTTCATGCCGGCCATCGGTTCGTCCAGCAAAAGAACTTGAGGCTCCATGGCCAAGGCACGCCCCAAGTCGACACGCTTTTGCAAGCCATAAGGCAATTGACCCACAGGCGTTTTGCGATGCGCTTGAATTTCAAGGAAGTCGATGATGTGCTCGACAAATTCGCGGTGCTCTTCTTCTTCGCGCTGGGCAGGGCCAATGCGCAAGGCTTGCATGAATAGATTGCTTTTGATGTGCAAATTTCTGCCGGTCATGATGTTGTCAATCACGCTCATGCCTTTGAACAAAGCCAAGTTTTGGAAGGTTCGGGCAATGCCCATTTCTGCGACTTGCCGGCTGTTCATGTGGCTGAAGGTTTGGCCGCGAAAAGAGATGCTGCCTTCTTGAGGTTCGTAGACACCATTGATACAGTTCAACATGGAGCTTTTGCCCGCGCCGTTGGGTCCAATGATGGCCCTGACCTCATGCTCGCGAACGTTGAATGAGATGTCTGTCAGCGCTTTCACACCGCCGAATCTGAGACTGATGTTGTTCACATCCAGAATCACGTCACCAATTTTTTTTGTCATAGTGTTCTCTGCTTCAGCCT
Organism: uncultured Burkholderiales bacterium; assembly: GCA_937897495.1. GTDB lineage: Bacteria > Pseudomonadota > Gammaproteobacteria > Burkholderiales > Burkholderiaceae_C > Limnohabitans_A. Next base: position 1,605 of record CALCBL010000061.1, on the reverse strand, counting down.
AATCAGACTTCAAGCTGCAGCCTTTACGGGTACAAATGTTTGGGCATCTGAAATATTGAGGGTGGCACTGACACTGCCTGAGCGGCCATCTTCAAACTTCACAACGGTCTCAATAAACTGGGTGGTCAAACCGCCATAAAGCGCATCGACCAAGGGCAGGTATTTCTCGGCAATGAAGCCGCGGCGAACTTTGTTGGTGCGCGTGAGTTCGCCGTCATCGGCATCCAACTCTTTGTGCAGCACCAAGAAGCGGCTCACTTGGCTACCTGCCAACAATTCGTCTTCGGCCAAGTCGGCGTTGACTTGCTCCACACACTCTTTGATGAGTTGATAGACTTCCGGCTTTTGCGCCAGGTCGGTGTAACCGGCGTAAGGCAAGTTGCGACGCTCGGCCCAGTTGCCCACCGCATCAAAGTCGATGTTGATCATGACGCAGACTTGGTCGCGCTGATCGCCATAGGCCACCACTTCTTTGATGTGCGGAAAGAACTTGAGTTTGTTCTCGACATACTTGGGCGCAAACATGGCACCGTCGTTGCTGCCGCCTTTGATGCGGCCCACGTCTTTCACGCGGTCAATGATTTTCAAGTGGCCGTGGCTGTCTAAAAAGCCCGCATCGCTGGTGTGATACCAACCATCGGCCGTCAAAACTTCGGCGGTGGCTTCTGGGTTTTTGTAATAGCCTTTGAGCAAACCTGGTGACCTCACCAAAATTTCGCCGTTGTCAGCCACTTTGATTTCAACACCACGGCAAGGCACGCCCACGGTGTCGGCGCGTGCTTGGTTGTCGGGTTGCAAGCACACAAACACAGCCGTTTCGGTAGAGCCGTAAAGCTGCTTCAAGTTGACGCCGATGGAACGAAAGAAGGTGAACAAATCGGGGCCAATGGCTTCACCCGCGGTGTAGGCCACACGCACACGGCTAAAGCCAAGGCTGTTGCGCAGTGGGCCGTAAACCATCAGATTGCCCAAGCCATACATCAGGCTGTTGAACATGCCAATCGATTCGCCCTCCATGCGCTTAGGACCAACTTTCATGGCCAAGTCCATGAAGTATTTGTAAATGTTGCGCTTGATGGCGCTGGCATCTTCCATGCGAATGCTCACACTGGTGAGCATGCCCTCGAACACTCGGGGAGGCGCAAAGTAGTAAGTGGGGCCAATCTCTTTCAAGTCGATCATGACAGTGGCCGCAGACTCAGGACAGTTGACCACGTAGCCGGCTACCAACCACTGTGCGTAGCTGAAAATATTTTGACCAATCCAGGCGGGTGGCAAATAAGCCAGCACATCTTCGTTGGACGTCAGGTGATCAAATTCGGCGCCAGCTTGCGCGCGGTCGATCAAGGTACCGTGCGTGTGCACCACACCTTTTGGATTGCCCGTGGTGCCGGATGTGAAGAACATGGCGGCCACATCATCTTGGGTGCCGACTTCAACTTGTTCTTTGTAAAAGTGGGGATGCTGCTTGGCAAACGCTTCGCCCGCTGCCAACAATTCGTCCACCGAACCGAGCCCAGGTTCGTCGTATTTGCGCAGGCCTCTGGGGTCGTCGTAATAAATGTGCGTGAGTGCGGTGTAGGTTTCACGCACCTCCAACATCTT
>CALCBL010000060.1 GCA_937897495.1 uncultured Burkholderiales bacterium | reverse complement strand
CTGCCCCAAAATTTGCATGGGGGTCTGCAAAGTTGTTTGCGAATTTGCGTTCATGCGCCTATTTTCGCACTCTTAGGCTCAAACGGGGAATTGACCTTCCCATTTCTCTACTTCAGGCAGTCCCAAACAGTCGTTGTACTCTTTTGAGCTGAGTTGCCTAGGCTTGGCAGCCAGTGTATGGCCGTCATTTTGCAAATGCTGAAGCGCCTCGCGCATGGCAAAACCGACCGCGTTGCGCAACAGGGCCGGATAAATGGCCAGCGCCACGCCGTGCAGGTGCAACTGCGAAGCAGGCAGGCCCAACAAAGGCCCGCCTGCATCGATGTTCACGGTACAAGGAATGGTGAGCGAGTCGGCAATGCGTTTGAGGTCGTCTAACAAACCGCCATGCGCTTTCAACTCCACAAAAACGGCATCTGCACCGGCTTTTTGAAAAGCTTGTGCGCGTTGAATACCCGCGGCCAAGCCCTCGGCACCCACACTGTCGGTTCGGGCGATGATCATGAACTGATCGTCTTTGCGCGCTGCCACGGCCGCTTCAATTTTGGCCACCGCCTCTCGAAAGGGCAGCACACTTCGATCGCCAGGCAGTTGGGCGCAGCGCTTGGGCGAAATTTGATCTTCCATGTGGATGGCGGCCACGCCTGCCGCTTCAAATTCTTCAATGGTGCGCTTCACACCCACCACATTGCCGTAGCCTGTGTCGGCATCACAAATGAGCGGCAGGTTGACACACGAAGCCACACGCCTAGCGTGTCCCGACATGAGGGACAAATCAATGAGACCCACGTCGGGCCGTCCCAGCAAGGACGCTGACACACCATTGCCCGTCATGTAAACGGCTTCGTAGCCCTGCTGCTGCACCATGCGCGCGCCGTAACCATCGAAAACGCCAGGCGCAATCAATGCGGTGCCGCCTTGTTGGGCTGCTTTTAAACGAGTACGCAGTAGGATGCGCAGTTGCGTAGGCGTTGGCATGGCACTCATGCTGTGATTTTCCAATCAGGGTATTTTTTGAGAAAGGGAATCAGGCCGCCTTCGCGCAAAATTGCGCGAATGGCTTCTGGCACGGCCCCCAAAGGGCGCGTTAACTGGCGCGAAGCAACACCCACTTTTTGCCCCGCCATGTCGACTTCAATGCTGTCACCTTCTTCGATACCCGACACATCGCACTCCACCACGGGTAAGCCATTGTTGATAGCATTGCGAAAAAACTGTCTGCCAAACGACGGGGCCACAATGGCGGCCACACCCATGCGCCGCAAAATGTGCACCGCCTGTTCACGGGAGGAATTAATGCCAAAGTGCTTGCCCGCCACGATGACGCTGCCTTGTACAAATCTTGCAGCAAACCCTGGCGCTACCGCTTCAAAGGCTTGGGCGGCAATGAAGGCTTCGTCTTTGCCGGGCAAGTATTTGCCGGAGCAATTTAAATCGGTATTGACGTCGTCGCCCAACAAGTACACGCGTCCATGGATGGCTTGATCAAGCATGCGAGGCCTCCCATTGACCGCCGGCTACTGTGCGAGGGTCAGTGATAAAACCAGTCAAGGCTGAAGCCGCTACTGTGGCAGCAGAGCCCAACCAAATGTCGGCATCGTGATTGCCCAAGCGACCTTGGAAATTTCGGTTGGCACTTGAAATGACCACTTCTCGATCGCCAGGAATGAGGTGATTGGTAATGCCCACACAGGTGCCGCAGCCTGCCGCCTCAACAGACGCGCCTGCTTCGGTGAGGGCCTCTATCAAACCTTCGCGTGCCGCCGCCAAATAAATTTGGCGCGAGGCCGGCGTGATGATCATGCGAACGCCTTTGGCAACGCGCTTGCCTTTGAGCACTGCTGCGGCTTGGCGAATGTCGTCCAAGCGGCCATTGGTGCAAGTACCAATCAGGGCGAAGTTGATTTTCTGACCGATCACCTCATGGGCCGACACAATGTCGTCCACGGCATGTTTGCGTGCCACTTGCGGTGCTAACTGCGAGGCGTCAATTTCAAACCGATCTGCGTAATGCGCATCGGCATCGGCACTTAGAGGCGCTGGTGTTTTGGCGCCATGTGCTTTCAACCAAGCCAGAGTTTTTCCATCGGCTTCAAGCAAGGCCGCCTTGGCGCCCAACTCAGCCGCGTGATTGCAAAGCGTCATGCGATCGTCTATTTCCATGGCCTCTACCGCAGAGCCCACATATTCGATAGCGCGGTAATTCAAGCCTTCTGCGCCAAACTTGCCCAGCATGTGCAAGGTCACATCCTTGGCCCACACGCCAGGTTGCAAACGGCCCTTCAGCACAACACGTACAGATTCGGGTACCCGCAGCCATACTTTGCCCGTGGCCATGACGGCACTCACGTCGGTGCCTTCAATGCCTGTGCCAAAGGCATTGAAAGCGCCATAGGTCACCGAGTGGGTGTCGGTGCCGACAATCAAATCACCACAGGTGAGGTGGCCGCCTTCCGGCAAAACTTGGTGGCAAATGCCATCGCCAATGTCATACAAAACACTGCCGTGCTCATCGGCAAATTTGCGCATGGCGGTGTGCCCTTGCGCTGCCTCTATGGTGGGCGGCGGCGAAAAGTGATCCAAGACCCAAGCCGTTTTGTGGGCAAAGGGCAAAGACTTAGCGCCCATTTTCTCGACCATGCGAATGGTGTTGGGCGCGCGAGCATCGTGCACCATGGCAAAGGTCACGCCCGCCACCACCAAGTCACCTGCGCGAACTTGAAGCAAGCCGGCGTGCCGCGCCAATAATTTTTCTGCGAGGGTTGAACCCATGAACGTCCCTTGATGGTATTTGAGCGATTAACTGCCCTTGATGTTTGCTTTGCGAACCACGCCGCCCCACTTGTCGCTTTCTGCTTTGATGTAGCGTGCGGCTTCAGCAGGGCTTGTAGGCGTGGGCTCTAAACCCAATTTGCGCAACTGCGCCACTACACCCGGATCTTTCAAGGTGGTGACCAAGGCCGCATTCAAACGCTTGATCACTTCTGGTGAAGTTTTAGCGGGCGCTGCAAATGCATACCAATTGGTCGCTTCAAATCCGGGGAAGCCCGACTCAGCAATGGTGGGCACATTGGGCAAGGCCTCTAGACGCTTCGAACCGGTGGTGGCCAAGGGGCGCAGTTTGCCAGTTTGAATGTGTTGAACAGCATCTGTAGGGCTTGAAAAGATAGAGGGCAAAACGCCACCCAACAAATCGTTCATGGCAGGCGCGCCACCGCGATAGGCCACATGTTGGTTGTTCAGGTTGGCTGCAATTTTGAGCATCTCGCCGGCCAAGTGACCGCCCCCACCAATGCCGGAAGAGCCAAAAGACATTTTGGAATTGTCTTGCCGGGCTTGCTTCAAATAATCTTCAAATGTTTTAACATCGCTGGCTGAGTTCACCACCAACACATTGCTGAACACCACGCACAAAGACAATGCCGCCGTATCGGTCACGGGGTCGTAGTTCAGTTTGTTCAGGTGCTGGTTGACAGACAAAGAACCGACCGTGCCCAGCATGATGGTGTGGCCATCAGGCGTCGCCTTGGTGAGCAAGTCAGTGGCGATGTTGCCACCCGCACCCGGTTTGTTGTCAATCACCACAGTTTGCTTGAACAACTCTGTAAGTTTAGGCACCATGATGCGCGCCACCGTATCGGAGCTTCCGCCGGGTGAAAAGCCAATCAAAATTTTGATGCTTTGCGTGGGAAAGTTGCTGTCTGCACTTTGAGCTTGCGCATTCAAAGTCAGCATGGCCAGCGCATTTAAAAATACGGCGGCCAACAGAGCCCATCGGCGAGTTTTTTCAATCGAGAATGCTAAGTTGAGTGGCATGGTGACAGTCTCTCTTTTGTTCGTAAGTGAAGTGTAGGCCTTTGCCCCGACTTTTTACCTCAATCAAGTGTGTCGCGCGTGCATTCTGTGAGTTGCCCTCACAGCCCTCAAGCCCTAAGCTTTGATCGCACAGGCGCTGGACACTCTCAAAGCCAATCTCTGCAAGGCTTGCCAGGGGTCAGTGGGCCAATCGGCCACTTTCAAGCCTTTCACAATGCCATCCACTTGATGGGCGTTTTTCAGCAACTGCGCCAAGCGAGCCGTTGACAATTTGGGCAGCACACGCTCAAAGAGTTTTTCGCGCGCGCCCCAAATTCGTTGTTCGCGCAAAGCCATAGGCAAGGGCCGGCCCTCTGCCATGGCATCTTTGACTCGCTTCAAAGCGCGGATGTCTTCTGCCAAGGTGTAGTGCACCAAGACGGCCGCCTCACCCTCAGCTTGCAAACCATCTAGCATGCGTTGCACGCGGGCCACTTGGCCCGCCAACACCGCTTCCGACAATTTAAAAACATCGTAGCGCGCCACATTCATGA
>CALCBL010000059.1 GCA_937897495.1 uncultured Burkholderiales bacterium | reverse complement strand
AATTCAAGAAAATGGCAATGGTGCTAAGGCCTTGACAATCAAGCGCCAAAGAACTGGCGAATGGCCGCAATGGCGCGGTCAACACCCGCGCGGTCTACGTCCAAGTGCGTGACAAATCGCAAACGGTACAAACCGGTCATGTCAATGCCTTCACTTTTCAAATGCGCTTGCAAAGCCGCGCCACGAGATTTGGCCTCACCCACCAAATCAACAAACAAAATATTGGTTTGAGGTGTTTCGAATTGCAAGCCGGGAATGCCTGCCAAGCCTTGCGCCAAATGCGCCATGAGTTGATGGTCTTCGGCCATTCTTGTCACGTGATGGTCTAAAGCGTAGGAGACGGCGGCAGCCATGAAGCCCGCTTGACGCAAGCCACCACCGGCCATTTTTCGCAGACGATGCGCTTTGGCGATGTATTCTTTGGAGCCACACAAAGCAGATCCCATGGGAGCACCCAAGCCTTTGCTAAAGCAAACAGAAACACTGTCAAAACATTGTGTGATGTTTTTGACTTCAGCGTAGGGTGAGGTGCCCAGTGCAGTCGCTTGCGCCACCGCTGCATTGAACAATCGCGCACCGTCTAGATGGCGAGCCAAACCTTTTTCTTGTACAAAGTTGCTGTAGTCGTTCAAATAACTTTGGGGCAGCACTTTGCCGCCCCATGTATTTTCCAATGCCACCATTTTGGTTTTTGCAAAGTGCGCGTCATCGGGTTTGATGGCGGCCTCAATGTCTTGCAATGCCAAACTGCCGTCGGCCTGTTGGGTAAGTGGCTGTGGTTGAACGCTGCCAAACACCGCTGCACCGCCCCCTTCCCATCGATAGCAGTGTGCCATCTGTCCTGCAATGTATTCATCGCCACGCTGGCAATGCGACAAGATGCCGCACAGGTTGCTTTGCGTGCCTGTGGACATGAAGAGGGCCGCTTCAAAGCCCAACATCTTGGCAATTTTTTCCTGAAGCTCGTTCACGCTGGGATCATCGCCAAACACATCATCGCCCACCAAAGCTTGGGCCATGGCTTCACGCATGCCAGCCGTCGGCCGTGTGACGGTGTCGCTTCGAAGATCGACGCGCGCTGAAGAAGGTGTGGTTGTGTTCATGTCAGTGGTCTTCCAAGAAATTTTTCAGCATGGCATGACCATGCTCCGTGAGAATAGATTCGGGGTGAAACTGAACCCCTTCAATGGCCAAGC
>CALCBL010000058.1 GCA_937897495.1 uncultured Burkholderiales bacterium | reverse complement strand
CCTGGAGCGCAGCCGTAGGGCTACAACTGGCAGCCCGCACTAACCGTCTTACAGCGCTTGTGCTGGGTGGTTGGCCACCGCTTGGTGCGCAGTATGACGGTATTTTGCAGGCTACTCGTTTGAAGCAAGCCAACCCTGAACCCTCGTCGTTGAAAGTGCTGCGCTCTAAGGAACAGTACCGCCAGTGGGAAACCTACTACAGTAGCATGTTGTGTTGGTCAGAAGCCGATTCAGTGGCGCGCATTGCTTGTCCAAAGATGGTCTACTTTGGCGCAGATGGCGACTTGGTAGAGGCTGGCATTCCCATTCGAATTGCATCCATCATCCGTGAACAACGCCCCACACTAGAACAGATGAATTGGACCGTCCATGAAATTGCTGGCCAAGGTCATGGTGTGTGCATGGCACCCGAACTCGTTGTCCCGCCCGTCAGGGATTTTCTGGATTTGCTAGCCATCTAGATCGAAATGAAATCGAATACTCAATCAGACGTCGCAGCTTTGTTGGCACCTTGGAACGGGCCGTATGGTGGATTACCGTCGTTCACAGGCATCAGTTCTGCAGCCATCGAAGACGCAATGCGTGTTGCCATCGAATTGAAGCGTGTTGAAGTGCAAACCATTGCATCGGTTAGCGAGCCGCCTACTTTTCAAAATACAGCAGAGGCCTTTGAAAATTGCGGCCGTGCGCTACAACGCGTCAACTGCGTCTTTCAGGTTTATGCCAACAGCTTAAGTTTGGGAGACATGCCAGCAGTTGCGCAGCGCCTCGTCGCTCTCATTGCCGCATTGGATGATGAGATTGCACACAACGAAAACTTGTACTCGAGGCTCCACGCTGTTTGGGACAGTCGTCATCAATCTGGCCTATCGACCGAGCAGCAAAGACTGGTGGAGGTGTTGCTGACGCGCATGCAGCGCCGAGGTTCAGGGCTGGCGCCTGCGGCCAAGGCGAGGTTGTCCGAGATCAATGCGCGGCTGGCTGCTCTGTCTGCTCATTACAACCAAAACCTGATCCAAGAGGCTGGGTCGCAGGTGGTCTTCATCGAAGATGAAACGGGTCTTCAAGGACTGCCTGCAGACTTGCGTCAGGCCGCGGCCAGCGTCGCAACCGAAAAAGGTCGTCCAGGCATATGGGCTATTCCTAACGCACGCGGCGCTGTCTGGCCTTTCCTCAAGCTTTCCACAAGGCGTGATCTGCGTGAACAGGTCTGGCGCATGTGGACGAATCGTGGTGACAACGCGGGCCCGCTCGACAACAAACCCATTGCCAACGAAATTTTGCAATTGCGGGGCGAACTGGCCCGCCTTCTCGGTTTTAGAAGTTACGCACATTTCGCCATGGCCGATCGCATGGCGGGCAATCCGGATACAGCGTTTGACTTGCTCAAGCGGACTTGGCAAAGCGTCAAGGCA
>CALCBL010000057.1 GCA_937897495.1 uncultured Burkholderiales bacterium | reverse complement strand
AAAACGACAGCATGCCAAGCCCCCACCAACCCGCAGGTGCTTGCGGCAAATGAAAGCCGCCCTGACTCATGGCCGCGGCCACTGCCAAAACGCCCACAATGGACATCGAAGAAAAAGTTCGCACGCGGCCATCTAGGCCGGTGGTTTCATGTTGCGTGTAGACCAAAGCCAAGCCAAATGTTGCGGAGGCTGCTAAAGCAAACGCCACCCCAGCGCCAATTTGTGACCAATGCTCTGCCGCGCCAAGGCCAGAAGCTGCGCCCAACACATCGAGGGCCAAGGCCAAGCCAGCCAACAAAATGGGCATGCTCCAAAGCACTGCTTTTTCAGCTTGGTGCTTGTACAGAACACGCGCCCAAAAAGCGGTTGACAAGGGATAGGTATTGAAGGCCAACAAGGCCAAGGCCACAGGCAGTCTGGCCACCGATGAGTACAAGCACACGCTTTGAACAGCAATGAGTCCGCCAATGATCAACATGTATTTTTTGTGGTTTGACTCAATTTGAATTTGAACTTTCTGTTGCCACAAAATCAAACCCACTACCACCGCGGTGAGCACACTGCGAAAGCTGACCGCTGTGACCACATCCACGCCGTTGTTAAAAGCGAGCCGAGCGGCCACATGGTTGGCGCCCATCATGAACGCGATGAGCAACAAGGTAGCGAAGGCCGTGGTCGTGAGCGATTTCGATGTTTCAGTCATGCGCTCATTGTGCAGGATAAAGCCCGTGCACCCGCGCATGCAGGCGACTCAGGCCCAGCAGCGCATCGGTGTAGGGTGTGCTGACTTGGGTGAGTTGACCCAACTCGCGCACCACACTCACCAAGGCATCTAGCTCTACAGCTTTGCCCGCCTCGACGTCTTGCAACATGGAGGTTTTAAAAGCACCCAGTTTTCGGGTAAGGGCGTGTCGGTCTTCTGGCATTTGTGCAATCGGTATGCCAATTTTTTCACCAATGGCTTTGGCCTCAAGCATGATCTTGGAGACAAAATCTCGCACCAAGTCGTCTTGCAAAATCAAATCTGTGGTGGCTCCCGTGAAGGCACTGATGGGGTTGACGGTCATGTTGCCCCACAGTTTGTACCAAACATCTTTTTGAATTTGTGCCGAGGCACTGGCATTGAAACCTGCGGCTTGTAAAGCGCTCACAAGTTGTTGCACACGTTCACTGGCCGGCCCATTTTGCGTGACTGGCTCACCCAATATCAAGCCATGTCCAAAATGATGGCGCACCACGCCTGGCGCATCCAAGGAACAACTTGAGTGCACCACGCAGCCGACTACATGGTGAGCAGGAATGGCCTGGCCAATGAGGCCTTCAGGGTCAATGGTGTTCAGGCGCGTGCCTTGAAGAGATTCACCGAAGCCTTCAAAGAACCACCAGGGCACACCATTCATGGCTGTCAACACCATGGTGTGCGGCGCCAGCAAAGGTGCGATGCCTTTGGCCACATCGCCCATGGCGGGCGCTTTGACCGACACAATGACCAGGTCTTGCGGGCCTAAATCAGCTGGGTTGGCAGATGCTTTGACATGCGCCTTCAAGTGCGTTTCATTCGTTTCAAATTGCGCTTGCGTTTGAATGCACTGCAGACCATTTTTTTGCAAAGCCGCCAGCGTGGCACCGCGCGCCACCACGCTGACTTCATGCCCCGTTCGCGCCAAGTGCACGCCGATCCAACCGCCAATGGCGCCTGCGCCGTAAATACAAACTTTCATAAACGATAACTTTCCTCGGGTTTGTGCAATTGCCGATCGACTTGTCGAATCAGGGCATCTAAAACATCGTTGCCTGCGCCATGGTTCGGGTTGAATTGCAGCGCATCGCGTGTGCACTTGGCTGCAACGTCTTCGCTGACTGGAATGACTTGCGAAGGGCCGCCCATGCTGAACGTGGCCAGTTGAATTTCGCACGCGCGCTGCAAAGTCCAGAGGATGGCAAATGTTTGAGGCAAGGTAGCGCCCCAGGCCAGCAAGCCATGGTTGCGCAAGATGACGGCTTGTTTGTTGCCAATGCTGCTCAGAAGTCGCGGTGCTTCGTCTGAGTGAATCGTGATGCCTTCAAAGTCATGGTACGCAACCATGTTGTGAAGCTGAGCGGTGTAGAAATTGGTTTGCTGCAAACCTTCTTTCATGCAAGCCACCGACACACCCGCAGTGGTGTGCGTGTGCATCACACAATGTGCCTCAGGCAGGTTGTCGTGCAACGCAGCGTGCACCGTGAAACCAGCTGGGTTCACTGGATAGGGCGAACCATCAAGCGCCTTGCCCTTCAAATCAATTTTCACCAAGTTACTGGCGGTGACTTCGCTGTAGTGCAGGCCAAAGGGGTTGATCAAGAAATGCTTTTCTGCGCCACACACCTCTTGCGGCAAGCGCAAGGTGATGTGGTTGTAAATCATTTCGGTCCAGCCCAAAAAAGCAAACACTCGGTAACAGGCCGCCAACTGCACACGAGCCTCCCACTCTTTGGGATGCACTTCATTTCGCAGCGAACGCGCAGCAGGCAGTTGATGTGTCAACATGATCAATACACCTGGCCGGAACTGGGCAAGGCCATGCCCGGATCAGGTGTGTTGGCAATGGCATTGTTGACGGGTGTTTTCATCATGTCTCTTTCTTAAATGAATTGAAATTGCAAACGGCCAAGTGGGCCGTAGTCGGCATCGAACACATCACCCACTTTGGCTGGAACTGGTTTTGTGAAGGAACCGGCCAACACAATTTGTCCAGCTTTCAAATGCTCACCCCATGGGGCCAACTTGTTGGCAAGCCAGGCAATGCCCACCGCAGGATGGCCTTGAACGCCTGCCGCCAAACCCGTTTCTTCGACCACGCCATTCAACTTCAGAATGGCACCGCACCATGGCAAATTGGTTGTGAGTGGGTTGACTTTTTCGGCGCCCACCACAATGCCTGCGTTGGCTGCGTTGTCACTGATGGTGTCAAACACTTTGCGCATCACTTTGGTGTGGCGGTCAAATTGCTCAATGCGCGAATCGATGATTTCAATGGCCGGCGTGACATAGTCCGTGGCAGCCAACACTTGATCGACCGTGACATCAGGGCCTTGAAGGTCTTTCTTCAAGACAAAGGCCAACTCGACCTCTACGCGCGGCACCACAAAGTCTGTGTGCGCAATGTTCAACACGTGCCCCGGAGTGCAGGTGTACAACATGTTATCAAGCAAGGTGCCGTAATCGGGCTCGTCAATTTGACTGGCCTGCTGCATGGCGCGTGAAGTGAGGCCAATTTTGTGGCCGATCACTTTGCGGCCCTCCGCCAGTTGTAGTGCCACCCATGCGCGGCTGACGCGATAGCCATCCTCAATGCTCATGCCCGGAAAGCGCTTGGAAAAGTGCTCTACCTGTTGCCGTGTTTTTTGCGATTGCTGCAACTCGGCGGCAAGCTGTGCAATTTGTGCTGAATCAAACATACAGACTGTCTTTCAAAAACGGGATGTGCAATGCGCTGATTTAAAGCGCAGCAAACAAAGGGTGCACATTGCTGTGCTTGTGATCAAACACTTCTGGGCCCACATCGATTTGCAAAGTAATGCCGACGTGCCTTGTGACAAATAAATCTGCGAAATGTTTTTTCGTGACTTCCACCAAAATTTCACCCGCGTGTTTTTGAGTGGCTTCACTGCGCCCCTTGCCCATTCGGACATTTAAATAGACAAAGGCGTAGTCTTCTGAGCCGCCGTGCGGATTCTTGTCAAACTGCGCTGCTTTGCGCCCAGCAGCGCCGCCATCGGCCACTGCGTAGTGGGGCGCAGGATAGGCCATAACGCGCGTGCCACCGGTCGGAAAAACTTGCTTGCCCGATTCATCAAGCACGGTGAGCATGGCATCGGCCAAGTCGCGGCACAAAACTTTCATGTTGGTTTCTGCGTCCAACTGACCGGTATAGAGAATGACCAAATGAGGCATTGGGAACCTTTCTAAATTACAAACGACGCGCGCCAGCGGCATACACCGCAGCGGGATCTTTCAAGCTGTTCAGGTTAAGCGAATAGGACTTGGCGCCTTCTTCTGCACTCACAGGATTGACCGGAAACACCACATTGATTTGTCCGGTGCCTGAGCTTGGAAAATAAGGTGTGATCACTTCGGCTTTGCCTTGGTAGTGGTCCCAACCCAGCACACCCAGCAACATGGCTGTGTCGTGCATGAAGCCTTCGCCATGGCCTTTGGCGGCGTACTCAGGCAGCATGGCGCAGAAAGTTTTCCAGTCGCCTTGCTGCCACAACTCAACCACGTTGTGGTCAAGCTGCTCTAAAAACGGACTCCACATTTTGTTGGCGTATTCTGGTGCCAGGCCATTTTGCGCAAAGCGATGCGACAAAGAGCCACTGGCAAAGAATGCAACCTTGCCATCGTAATGTTGCTCTA
>CALCBL010000056.1 GCA_937897495.1 uncultured Burkholderiales bacterium | reverse complement strand
AACCAAAAAAGTCAATCACCAAGCCGATGCCAAACTGACCATTGTTGACACCATCGGGCACGCCAAAACTGCGCTCGGTGATGGCCGCACAATTGCCAGAAATTTGCAGAAGCTGACGCCAGCCCTTTTCCCAGCCCTCCCCTTGCAGCATCGTTTCAACCGTCAAGTGGGTGGTGCCCGAGCGTGAAGGTGAACTCATGGCCACATGGCCAAAATACTCAGGCTTGATCAAGTCAACCCATTGCTTGGGCGTCGCTAATTTGTTGGCAGACATGTAACGCGTGTTCAACATCAGGCCATAGCCAGCCAGGGCTTGACCAAGGTACATGTTGTCAGGGGCATTGATGGGGTAAGACCCCACCTTGGCAGGTGCGGATTTGTTGGCCAGTTCGCCAATAGGTTCTAGCAACTTGAGGCCGGACAAAACTTCGAAGGCATCTGGCGCTGAGGCCCAAAATACGTCTGGTCGTTGTCCTGCAGGCAATTCACGCACATAAGCAATGCCTTGCACCGTGTTTTTATTCAAGATTTCAATCTTGATGTCAGGGTTGGCTTTTTCAAAGGAAGACTTGTAAATTTGAGTCAGCTCTTTGGGGAATGAGGTGATCACTGTCACCGTACCAGCTTGGGCAACTTGCAAACCGCCACCCAAAAACGCCAATGCTGAGGCCAATATTGCTGGCCAAACAAAATTTGTATTCATGTGCTTTTAAGAAGATAAATGCCTATAGATGAATGTCTATAGAGCTATCAATACTAATGGCAAATGCACTAAACGACAATTCAGGAAAACGATGATGAAAGCAAGGATTTGTATGCGGCAAATCCCGCAGGTAGCACCCTAAAGTATGCGCGAGCGAATGGTCGAGGTCACAATCTCGGTCAGGATAACAACCGTAAAAATGATTGCCAAAATCAAACCAACTTGGTCCCAATAAAGGTTATTCATAGCGCTATCCAGCGCCACGCCAATCCCTCCAGCACCAACTAGGCCCAGAACAGCTGATTCGCGAATATTGATGTCCCAGCGTAGCAAGGCTACCGACCAAAAGGCTGGACTCACCTGCGGCCAGTACCCCTTGACCAGCAACATGCTGCGCGGGGCACCACAGGCAGTCAAAGCCTCGATCGGTCCTCTGTTTGCTTCTTCGATTGCCTCACCAAACAACTTTCCCACAAAACCAATGGATCTAAAAGCAATAGAGAGCACCCCTGCCAGAGCACCCGGACCAAAGATGGCCACAAACAGCAAAGCCCAAATTAAAGAATTGACCGAGCGCGTGGAAACAAAAATGAACTGGGCAATCCAGTTAAGTGTTTTGTTCGAGGTGAAATTACGCGCTGCCAAAAAAGCCAATGGCACAGCAATGAGCAGTGAGATCAAGGTACCCAGCGTGGCAATATGAAAAGTTTCAATTAGGGCTGGGTGAATATTGTCTGGGTAAAACTTCCAATCAAAAGGCCACATTCTCTTGAACAGGTCAGCTGTCTGCTCAGGCGCGTCGTACAAAAACTCTGGAATGACTTCAATTTTCTTAAGCGCCCAAACAAAGGCAAGCACAGTGACAATGTAGAAGGCCGATCGACCAATGCGCTCTGTCGCACTGAAGCGTTCCCAGTGTTGCTCATTAACGATCTGTAGGGGTCGGTTCACCGAAATATCTTCTTTAGACTGTTGGCAAGCAACTCTGCCAGCATGATCAGCGCAATGATGACGATCAAGATCGTGAGCACAACGTCGTAGTCAAATCGCTGGTAAGCCGTAAAGAGCGCCGCACCAATACCACCACCGCCCACAATGCCGACCATGGTGGAATTGCGCAAATTAGAGTCAAACTGATAAGCACTCAAACCAATGAAACGCGCAAAAACCTGAGGCATCACAGCCATGATCAGAACGCTGAAGAAACCTGCGCCTGTTGAGCGTACTGCCTCAACTTGCTTTTCGTTAAGTTCTTCCAGCACTTCAGCGAACAGTTTACCGACGAAGCCCAAGCTGGATACGATGAGGGCAAGTACCCCAGCCAGCGCACCAAAGCCAACCGCCTTGACGAACAAGATGGAGACGATGACTGGGTGAAATGAACG
>CALCBL010000055.1 GCA_937897495.1 uncultured Burkholderiales bacterium | reverse complement strand
TATGAATCCATCACCTATGCCAATTGCCGAGCTTTACACCGCTCTGGAAACTGGCACTTTTGATGCGCAAGAGCACCCGATCAACGTCACTTGGTCTTCTAAGTTTTACGAAGTTCAAAAGCACTTGACTGTGAGCAACCACGTTTACTCACCTCTTATTGTGGCCATGAACAAAGGTAAATTTGATTCACTGCCAGCCAACTATCAAACCATTGTGGTGGAAGCAGCTCGTGAAGCTGCCAAGTACCAACGCAGCTTGAATGCATCCAATGCAGGCAAAGTTGTTGCAGACTTGAAAAAATCTGGCATGCAAGTCATTGAGAATGTCGACATGGCACCCTTCCAGAAAATTGTGTCTGCAGAAATTGCCAAAACTTTTGGTGAAAAGAACGGCCCTGCTTTGTTGCAAGCCATCGAAAACACCAAGTAATTTTTGCTTCGAAAGCCCTCCTCCACGGAGGAGGGCTTTTTAATGTGTGATTCCTATGAAAAAAATAAACGATCTCTTTTTTCGACTGGCCGAGTTCACCTTGGTGATCATGTTGTCCGCCATGGTCATCATGGTCTTTGGCAATGTGGTGCTGCGATACGGCTTTAACGATGGCATCATCAGTTCGGAAGAATTGTCACGTTTCTTGTTCATTTGGATCACATTTTTGGGCGCCATTGTCACCATGCGTGACAACGCGCACTTAGGGCTTGACTCTGTGGTTCGAAAGTTAAGCCTTACAGGTAAAAAAATTGCATTTGGTATTTCAAATGTTTTGATGCTCATGTGCTGTGTGCTCATGTTTTATGGCACGTTCAAACAGCACGGAATCAATGCCACGACCCGATCCGGCGTCACGGAACTTCCCATGAGTTGGGTCTATGGCGTGGGTTACATCACCAGCATTGCCATGGGCCTCATGATCATTGGCAAATTGGTGCGCTTGGCCAAAGGCGAATTCAACGAAGCCGATCTCATTCAAGTGACCGACTCTGAAGAAGATGCCAAGCCGCACATGCAAGAGGCCGTCAAATGACTGTTCTTGTCTTCATTGGCTCCTTGTTGGCCGCTATGGCTTTGGGCATGCCCCTGGCTTTTTCACTCATCGTGTCGGGTGTGGCTCTGATGTTGCATCTTGACAATTTCGACACGCAAATCGTGTCCCAAAATTTAATCAACGGCGCCGACAACTTTCCATTGATGGCGGTGCCCTTCTTCATGCTTGCAGGTGAGCTTATGAACGCAGGCGGCATGAGTCGCCGGATCGTCAACTCAGCGCTGGTTTGGGTGGGTCACTTCCGAGGCGGCTTAGGTTATGTGGCTGTGTTTGCAGCCCTCATCATGGCCAGCCTTTCAGGCTCTGCCGTGGCAGATACGGCCGCACTGGCCGCCGTGCTGATGCCCATGATGCGCGATGCTGGCTACCGCATGGACAGGTCGGCAGGTCTCATTGCAGCAGGCGGCATCATTGCGCCCGTCATCCCGCCCTCCATTGGCTTCATTTTGTTTGGCGTGATTGGCGGCGTCTCTATTTCGAAACTGTTCATGGCCGGTATTTTTCCTGGCATTTTGATGGGTGTTGCTTTGCTGATCACATGGTGGATTGTGGCGCGCAATGACAAGGTCAAAGTTTCACCGCGCGTGCCCATGAAAGAAAAATTACGCGTCACCGCTGATGCATTTTGGTGCTATTTACTGGCCTTCACCATCATTGGCGGCATGAAGATGGGCATCTTCACGCCCACAGAAGCAGCCGTGGTGGCCGTGGTCTATGCACTGTTGGTTGGGCTTTTTGTCTACCGAGAAATCAAATTCAAAGACCTGTACCGTATTATTTTGGCAGCGGCCAAAATCTCTTCTGTGGTGATGTTCTTGGTGGCTGCGGCCTTGGTCTCGGCTTGGCTCATCACCATTGCCAACATCCCAGCCCAAGTGGTTGAAATGATGCGCCCCTTCATTGACAACCCCATGCTTATGATGGTGATGTTGATGCTTTTGGTGCTGGTCGTTGGAACGGCCCTTGACTTTGCGCCAACAGTTCTCATTTTGACCCCAGTGCTCATGCCATTGGTTCGCGAAGCGGGTATCAACCCCGTTTA
>CALCBL010000054.1 GCA_937897495.1 uncultured Burkholderiales bacterium | reverse complement strand
TAAAAAACAAAAAGTATTCAAAATTGAATACTTAAGGGTTCATGGGAGGGTGCTGGCGTTGTTAGCACTCATCTCCTGCGAGTGCTAATGATAAGGGCGTTTAAGAGAAATTCAAGTGGGCTTCTGAAAATTGGGGGTATCGGAAAGTCAAATGGATGGGTTGCAACCCAAAAAAGACGGAATCCTGCCAATCAATTGCCTGGCTTCAAGCCAAAGGCAAAAAACCACCTGATGCACGAAGTGCTGCGTTGGCCTTGCTGATCAAAATGTCAATCATGGCTGTTGCTTCTGCTGCACAGGTGCTGGTAGACCGCACGCCTGCCGTGTAGAGGGTAGCCAGTTCAAATTCAAGTGGTAAGTTGGCCACCAAGTCCACGCCTTGGGTGATTAAAATTTCTGTGACCTGCGTGCAGCCAATGACATGCGGGTCATCGCAAGCGGCCATGGCATTCATGGCGGCATTGCCGTTGGGGTAGGCGTGCAGTTTGCTGGCCACTGTATCGGCAATGCCCAAACCATTGAGCACTTTCATAAAGTGAATGCCCGCTGTGGCCAGCTGGGGGTCGGGAAAATAAATGCCCGTCGCAGCCAACATGGCGGCCTTCAATTGCTCGGCGGTTTCAACTTGAGGCCAAGGTGTGCCGCTCTTCACGGCAACGCCTGTTTTGACAAGCCCCAAATGACGTGCGCTGCCCGCCAACACATGCCCTGACGCCGTGAGCTGCTCAATGAGCGCAGCGGTCAAAATGACCACATCGCATGGCGCACCATCTAGGAGCTTTTGCTTCATCAAACCCACAGCACCAAAGGTGCAGATGAGTTGGGTTTCAGTCGTGCTTTCAATCGAAGCTTTTAAAGCGTTGACCAAGCCTTGTGCGGCACCGCCACTGAGCAAATGAAAGAAGCGCGACACAAGAATTAATCCAGTTTGATGTTGGCTGACTTGATCACACCGGCCCATTTGGCAATGTCGTCTTGCAAATATTTGTCAAATGCCACAGGGTTCATGACCAAAGGTGCCGCGCCTTGCTTGGCCCACTGTTGCTTGATGTCGGTTTGTGAAGAAATTTTAGAAACGGCTTCATTGAGCTTGTCGACAACGGCTTTGGGCGTGCCCTTGGGCGCCATGATGCCAAGCCAAATGGTGGCTTCGTAGCCTGGTACGCCCGCTTCGTTCAGGGTGGGCACATCGGGCAACACATCGGAGCGCACTTTGCCGGTGGCGCCCACAGCTTTGACTTTGCCAGCCTTGACTTGTTCGGTCATGGTGGTGACCGCATCAAACATCATGTCGACTTGACCGCCCAGCACATCGGTGCGTGCGCCAGAGCTGCCTTTGTAGGGCACGTGCACCATGTCAATCTTGGCCATGCTTTTGAACAATTCGCCAGCCATGTGATAGGGCGTGCCAGGACCGGAAGATGCATAGTTCAACTTGCCAGGCTGGGCTTTGGCGACACGAATGACATCGGCCAAAGTGTTCAAGCCTTTGGTGGGGTTGACCACCAACACCAAATCAGAATAGTTGATGGGGGCGACGCCCACAAAGTCTTTCATCAAGCCATAAGGCTTGTTGGGGATGAGGGTTTCGTTCACGGTTTGCGTGTTCGACATGAGCAGCAAGGTGTAACCATCGGGAGCAGCTTTGGCCGCCAAGTCGGTGCCAATGACAGAGCCTGCGCCAGGCTTGTTGTCGACCACAAAAGTTTGACCCAAGCTGTCTTGCAGACGCTGAGCCATGAACCGCGCATAGTTGTCGGCAGGGCCGCCTGTGGCAAAAGGCACAATGATTTTGACAGGGCGCGTGGGGTAGTTTTGCGCGTGGGCTTGCTGCGACAAAAAGATGCCTGTGCCCATCAACAAAAAGCTGGCCAATGCGAGGCCCATATGACGGCGCTTAGCAGAGGGCTTTTGTAAAGTGCCAGCGATTACTTGGCTAGAAGTTGATTTGTGCAATGAGTTCATGTAGGTCTCCGTGATAACTGAATGTGGTTCTTAAAAGCTAATGAGTTTGATCAAAGATTGATCTGAATTTATTCCACTTTGCCAATTTTCTTGACCACGTCGGTCATGCGTTTGGCATCGGCCTGAACATATTTTTCAAAATCGGGGCTGTCCAAATATTGCACAGGACTGCCGGTGTTTTGAATCACTTCGCGGGCTTTGGCATCTTGAGCGGCCATTTTGGCGGCAGCACGCAATCGCTGCGCAATAGGCTCGGGTGTACCGCTTGGAATGAACAAGCCAGACCACTGCGCGTACTCGGCATTGAAGCCCAAATCTTTCAGACTGCTGACCTCGGGCATGGAGGCCAATGCGCCGTTGCCCCAATGGCCCAGCACACGAATTTTGCCGGCTTTAACGTGCTGCAAAACAGTAGCGGGGCCTGTGGACAATGCGTCAATTTGACCGCCCAACATGGCCACCACGGCAGGGCCTGCACCCGTGAACGGAATGTGGGTCAACTTGATGCCAGCGGTTTGCGCCAAAATTTCCATGGGAACGTGCATGGTGCCGTAGTTACCCGACGAGCCATAGTTGATCGCACCAGGACGTTTGCGCGCATCTTCAACAAACTCTTTAACAGTCTTCCAAGGCGCGTCAGCGCGCACGGCCAGCACCGTTGGGTCTGCGGTGTAACGCGCAATGGGGCGCAGCTCGTTCAGCAAGAACATGGGGTTGCGGCCTAACAAGGCATCGGCTTCAGGGATGACGGTCAATGAAGACAAGGCCAAGAGAACGGTATAGCCATCGGGTTTGGAGCGCGCAGCCACACCCATGCCAATGCCGCCGCCTGCACCGCCTTTGTTTTCAATGATCACGGGCTGACCCAGTTCACGGCTCATGGCTTCTGCCACGGGGCGAGCCACAATGTCCGCTAAGCCACCGGGTGGGAACGGCACGATCATGGTGATGGATTTGGTCGGGTAGGGGGCAGCTTGCGCCGAGGCAGAAACTTGTCCGGCCATGTTCAGAAGCAAACTGCTGGCAAGAACACTGGCTGTACCCAGAAAATACTGGCGAGCTGTTTTTGATGGACGCATCGATTGAAAGAAATTCATGAGGTCTCCTACATTGTTTTGGGGCGCTTTAGCTTTCCAACAGACTCTAACACCGCAGTCCATCTTCTGCATGAACCTATGTCACATCGGGGTATCTATCAGTGAGTGGACCTCACCGATCAAATTCTTTGGAGGCGTCACAATACGGTCTAGATCAATCTTATTTCAAGGTGCCCTTCATCATGCGCATTGCTGCTTTTTTTTACCAAGGCCAACCCCATGTGGGCTTGGTGTCGCAAGATTCATCTGCAGTCACACCGTTTGACTTGCCCCTGGCCGATCGCGAACTTGGAGCGCTCACACTTGTAGACACCCTGTCTCGTGGCGAGGCCTTACCACCCCAAGGTGCCGCCATTGCCCTGAAAGACGTGCAATTGCGTGCACCCTTGCCCCACCCACGCCGCAACATTTTTTGCGTGGGCAAAAACTACCACGCACACGCCAAAGAGTTTGCGCGCAGTGGCTTTGACAGCAGTGCCAAAGCCGGCGGCGAAATTCCCGCCGAGCCCATCATCTTTACCAAAGTGCCCGAGTGCGTCATTGCCACAGGCGACGCCATCGAGATGCCCAAGGTGTCAACGGCCATTGACTACGAAGCCGAGTTGACCGTGATCATTGGCAAAGGTGGCAAAGGCATCACCAAAGCCAATGCCATGCAGCACGTGTGGGGTTACACCATCGTCAATGACATCACGGCACGCGATTGGCAAAACAAGCACATGCAATGGCACATGGGCAAATCATTTGACACCTTCTGCCCCATGGGCCCGTGGCTTGTGAGTGCCGACGAAATGGACGGCACCAACACCCATGTGCGTTGCTATGTGAATGGCGAAGAGCGCCAAAACGCCGCCACCACCGATTTGATTTTTGACATTCCGACGCTCATTGAAACTTTGAGCGCGGGCATCACTTTGTACCCAGGTGATGCGATTGCCACGGGCACACCCGTGGGTGTGGGCATTGGCTTCACACCGCCCAAATATTTAAAGTCGGGCGATGTGGTGCGCGTTGAAATTGACGGGATTGGCGTTTTAGAAAACCCCGTCAAATAATCACTTCAAGCCAGCGGCCGCACGCAGTGTGGCGGCCATGTTGGTGCGCTCCCATGTGAAGTCGGGCTCGTCGCGGCCAAAGTGGCCATATGCCGCTGTCTTGGTGTAGATGGGGCGCAAGAGGTCGAGCATTTGAATGATGCCCTTAGGGCGCAAATCAAAGTGCTCGTTCACCAAAGCGGCAATCTGGTCATCAGAGATCACGCCAGTGCCTTCAGTGTTGATCGTGATGTTCATGGGGCGTGCCACACCAATGGCGTAGGCCACTTGAATTTGGCACTTGGTTGCAAGACCAGCAGCCACAATGTTCTTGGCCACATAGCGCGCTGCATAAGCAGCTGAACGGTCAACCTTTGAAGGATCTTTGCCTGAGAAGGCGCCGCCGCCGTGAGGGCAAGCACCGCCGTAGGTGTCCACAATGATCTTGCGACCGGTCAGGCCGCAATCGCCCTGAGGACCGCCAATGACAAAGCGACCTGTGGGGTTGATCAGGTACTTGGTGTCTTGCAGCCACTCTTTGGGCAGCACAGGCTTGATGATTTCTTCAATGATGGCTTCGTTGAAGCTGGCCTTCATTTTGGTGGCCGACTCGCTTTGATCTGGGCTGTGCTGAGTGGACAACACCACGGTGTCGATGCTGTGCGGCTTGCCGTCTACGTAGCGCATGGTCACTTGGCTTTTGGCATCGGGGCGCAAGAAAGGCAAGCGGCCGTCTTTGCGCAACTGGGCTTGACGCTCGACCAAACGGTGCGCGTAATAAATGGGCGCAGGCATGAGATCGGGGGTTTCGCTGCAAGCGTAACCAAACATCAAACCTTGGTCGCCGGCACCGGTGTTCAGGTGGTCGTCGGAGGCATGGTTCACACCTTGGGCAATGTCATTGGACTGCTTGTCGTAGCAAACCATGACCGCGCAGCCTTTGTAGTCGATGCCGTACTCGGTGTTGTCGTAGCCAATGCGCTTGATGGTGTCGCGGGCCACCTGGATGTAGTCGACGTGGGCGTTGGTGGTGATTTCACCGGCCAAAACTACCAAACCGGTGTTGGTCAGCGTTTCGGCGGCCACGCGGCTGCGGGGGTCTTGTTCAAAAATAGCGTCGAGAATGGCGTCTGAGATTTGATCGGCAACCTTGTCGGGGTGGCCTTCGGACACGGATTCTGAAGTGAAAAGATAGTCATTCGCCATGAGGAGTCTCCTGTAAGTTTGGCATGCATGTTGATCTGCGCTGCCAGGAGCTTTGGGCCTCGGCGAACGCTTTAGCAGATTTGTCCGAAGACAAGGCACAATTCGGGGCATGCTAGGCATGCTGAAAGAATGTGTGTGTCGCCCTGCAAGTTGCTCTGTTTAACTCAGCGACCGGCGTAGTTTACCAAACATAAAATGATTTTTTGGTTTCGTTTTTTTTCCCATTGGCCTTTGTGGGCTTTGCACGCCCTTGGGCAGGCCGTTGGCTGGCTGGCTTGGCTGTTGTCCAAAACCTATCGCCAGCGCTTTTTAGCCAACGTCAAAACGGCGGGCCTAGGCTTTTCACAGGCGGTGGGCGCAGTGGGGCAGGCGGGTTCGATGTCGACCGAACTGCCGCGTTTGTGGATGGGAAAAAGCCCCAGCGTGCAATGGGCTGAGGGGTCTTATTTACAAGCTGAAAAAGCCTATGCCGCGGGCCAAGGCGTTTTATTTTTAACGCCTCATTTGGGCTGCTTTGAAGTGAGTGCACAGGCTTTGTGTGCCGCCTTCAGTCAAAAATATGGGCCCCTGACCGTGCTCTTTAGGCCTGCTCGCAAAGAAGGTTTTGGCAAGGTCATGGAAGCTTCCCGCGCGCGTCCTGGCTTAGAGACGGCGCCTACCACCTTGGCGGGTGTGAGGCAGATGATCAAAGCCCTGCGCGCTGGCAGATCGGTGGGCCTGCTGCCAGATCAAGTGCCGCCGCAAGGCATGGGGCAATGGACGCCCTTCTTTGGCAAGCCTGCGTACACCATGACATTGGCAGCCAGATTGGCTTTGCAAACAGGGGCCAAATTGATTTTGATTTGGGGCGAGCGCCTGCCTTGGGGGCAAGGCTATCGCATTCATGCCAGTGAACTAAGCACCCAAGATGCGGATGACGTGGAGGCACTGGTTTTGCAAATCAACCAGGCCATGGAGCGCTTGATTTTGTCGCGCCCCGATCAGTACCTTTGGGGCTATGCCCGGTACAAGCAGCCTAGGCAGGAGTCCACCGCGTGACACTGTTGTTTGTGGGCCTCATGCGTTTGTTGTCGCACATGCCTTTGCGTGGCATCCGTGTACTAGGGCATTTTTTAGGTTGGCTGCTGTGGCTCAAGATGAAAAATCGAAAGCACATTGTGCAGACCAATTTGAGGCTGTGCTTTCCTGAAAAACCCATTGAAGAAATCAAACAACTGACCCGCGCGCATTTCGTTCAATTTGCACAGTCCTTGCTAGACAGAGCGTGGCTCTGGCATGCCCCTTTGTCGGTTGTTGAGTCGCGCTTGAAATGGCTTGGCACCCCTGCTGCTTTTTCTCAATTGGCGGCCGACACACCTAAGATTATTTTGGCGCCCCATTTCGTTGGACTTGATGCAGGTGGCTTGGCGCTCACTTTGAAAGCCAGCAAACCTGTGGCATTTATCTTTGTGCCACAGCACAACAAAGTGATGGACGCTTGGGTGAATGAAGGACGTCAACGCACAGGCAATGTGAAGCCCTATTTTCGGCACGAAGGTGTGAAGCAAATCATGAGCGGTTTAAGGCAAGGGGAGATGTTGCACCTGTCACCCGATATGGACTTTGGGCCAGATGAATCCCTCTTTGTGCCATTCATGGGTGTGACCGCGGCAACAGTCCCTTCATTGTCACGATTTGCGCGTTTAGGGCGTGCGCAGGTTCTGACACTGGTCACGCGCATGACGCCGCAAGGTTATGAAATAACTTTGCATGAGGCTTGGGACAATTTCCCCACAGTCAATTTATTTGACGACACCCTCAGAATGAACGCTGAATTGGCCGAACACATTCGCGCTACGCCATCGCAGTATTACTGGGTGCACAAGCGTTTTAAAACACGCCCAGAGGGTGAAGCATCGGTCTATAAAAAAGCCGCAATTTCACGCTGAACAAGTTCAGGGTGTTCGTGCACCACCCAGTGCGAGGCATCTTCAATGGGCACATAAGTGAGCTTGGGAATATAGGCGTCTAAGCCAATATTCAAATTGGGCAGCAAGGCGACATCTTGCAAGCCCCAAAGCAACAAGGTGGGCACCGTGATGCGCAACATCTCGTCAGGCAAAGTCAAATTTTGCAAGACATGCTCACCAGGCTTGCTGGGTTTGAGGGGCGATGCCGCGTAGAAGTTAAGGCCGCCCTGCAAGCCACACGACCAAGCCGCTTTGTATTGCGCTTTGACTTCGGGCTTTAACCAAGTGGGCTTCACGCCTTTTTCAAAGAAGGCAAACAGCATTTCAAATTCATTGGCACTGAGTTCGGCAGCAGCTTGCGGCTCACAAAAATAATTCATGTAAGCACTGGCCTCAATTTGCGCTGGATGGTCTTTTAGATCGCGCAGAAAAGTACCAGGATGCGGCGAGTTGATGATGATGAGTTTGTGCATCAACTGAGGCATTTGATTGGCAAGGTTCCAAGCCACGCCGCCGCCCCAGTCGTGGGCGACCAAGGCTTTGAGGGGTGATGTGCCAGATTCAATTTGAATCAGCGCGGCAATGTCTTGCACCAAAAATTTAGCACGGTAGGCAGACACCTCGGAGGGATGACTTGATTTTTCATAGCCGCGCAAATTCGGCGCCACGCATCGATAGCCACCATTTGCAGGTTTCGAAAAGTGCAGCAACAGGTCGTCCCACACAAAAGCCGCTTCAGGGAAGCCGTGCAAGAACAGCAAGACGGGCGCACCCTTGGGCCCTGCCGCACGGCAACTTAAGTGAATGCCGTGAGGCAATGTTTGCTGCCAAGTTTCAATCATGGGTGCCATCCGGTTCCGCTTCATGCGTCCAATCCCACATCAATTGGGCCAAGTCCTCAACGCCTTGTTTCTTAAGGGCAGAGAAAAGTTTGGCTTGTCCACCGCCCGCTTGCAATTTGGCAATCGACAAGGCCTTTGCGCCTTCTGATCGGGTGAGCTTGTCTGATTTGGTCAGCAGGACCAAAAAGTTCAGACCCTCTTCGACCCGGGGCCGAATGACTTCGAGCAAGACCTCGTCAAGTTCGGTCATGCCCAATCGGGGGTCGCACAACAGGACGATGCCTTTGAGGTTTTCCCGTGTGACCAAATAATTGGCCATGACTTTTTGCCAGCGCAATTTGTCTTGTTTGGGCACCGCAGCATAGCCATACCCCGGCAGATCGGCCAAAACGGCGTCTGTCACCCCTTGTTTACCCAAAGAAAACAAGTTGATGTGTTGGGTTCGGCCAGGCTTTTTGGAGGCAAAGGCCAGCTGTTTTTGTTGGGTCAGGGTGTTGATGCAGGTGGATTTGCCGGCGTTGGAGCGTCCTACAAAGGCTATTTCTGGCACATCGAGGGCGGGCAGGTGAAACAATTCAGCAGCGGTGGTTAAAAACCGGGCGGTGTGCATCCAGCCCATCGGCGTGATGACCTTGACTTCAGGAACTTCTGGCAATGGCCCTGCTTTGACAGGTGTTTTCCTGACTTTGACAGCGCTTGAGAGCGAGGGTTTTGGGGCTGGAGGGGAGCTATTTTCGGTGGCCATACGGTTCAAACTTGAAGGGCGCCAGAAATGGCGCTAGCAGGCATTGTAGAATCTCATGGTTTTGCGCCTACTATTTCGGATGTCGACCATGAAGTCAATGACTCAATTTTTCTTCGCTGCACTCACTTCAGCTTTGATGGCTGGTTCTGTTTTTGCCGCTACGCCTGCGCCCAAGGCTGAAAAGCCAGACTTGGCCAAAGGCGAAGCCATTGTGGGCGGCGTTTGTGCTGCTTGCCACATGGCAGATGGCAACTCAAGCACCCCCGTCAACCCCAAGTTGGCGCAGCAGCACCCTGAATACATCATCAAGCAGTTGCAAGAGTACAAATCAGGCAAACGTGCCAACGCTGTCATGATGGGTTTTGCTTCCCAATTGAGCGACGCCGACATGCGCAATGTGGCGTATTTCTTGGCCAGCAAAACGGCCAAGCCCGGATTCGCCAAAGAAAAAGAGTCTGTTGCCTTGGGTGAAAAGATTTACCGCGGTGGTATTGCCGATCGTCAAATTGCCGCCTGCTCTGGTTGCCACAGCCCGAATGGTTCAGGTATGCCTGCGCAATACCCCCGTTTGTCAGGACAGCATGCCGACTACACCACCAGCCAACTCACCTATTTCCGTGACGGCATTCGCAAAAATAATTTGCAAATGACACAAGTCGCTGCCAAATTGAACGACCGTGAAATCAAGGCTGTTGCTGACTACATTGCAGGTTTGCGTTAACAGCAACACACAGAGTTAACGCTCGTGAGTACAAAATGGGCCTTCAGGGTCCATTTTTTTTGAGCCTTTAACCCTTGCGAAGACGGGGTTAAGCCTGAAGTTTTCCAATAGTTCATCTTCTTTGAAAGTTAGACATGCTGATTCGCACCCAACAAGACGGCTTCATACACCCCCTGAGCAGTGAAATCACCGAGCAGGCCTCTTATGCCAACCGGCGGCAACTGCTGCGTCAATGGTCTGCAGGCGCAGCTGCCCTGGGCATGGGCTCGTGGGCGCAACGTGAGGCGTTTGCGCAAGGCGGTGCCGCCGCGGTCAAATTGGCTGCCCTGCCTGCGACGCAATCAAGCGTGCAAGGCGCCATGACCGTTGAGAAGGCCACTTCTTACAAAGATGCCACGACCTACAATAATTTTTACGAATTTGGCGTCGATAAATCAGACCCTGCCCGCAACGCCCACACCTTGAAAGCCGCTCCATGGACCATTGAAGTTGAAGGCCTGGTGAAAAAACCCACCCGTTTCAATTTGGAAGATGTCATGAAATGGGGCGCCATGCAAGAGCGCATTTACCGCATGCGCTGCGTCGAAGGTTGGTCTATGGTCATCCCTTGGATTGGTTACTCATTGTCTGATTTGATCAAGCGCGTCGAGCCCTTGCCCAATGCCAAATACCTTGAATTCGTGACACAAGCCGACCCTCAAACCATGCCGGGCCTGCGCGGTGGTTACATCGATTGGCCCTACCTTGAAGGCTTGCGCATGGACGAAGCCATGCACCCTTTAAGCTTGCTCACATTTGGCATGTACGGTGAAGTTCTGCCCAAACAAAATGGTGCGCCTGTCCGCTTGGTTGTGCCGTGGAAGTACGGATTTAAAAGCGGCAAAAGCATTGTGAAAATTCGCTTTGTTGAAAAACAACCTGTGATCTCTTGGGCCAAATCCGCGCCTCAAGAATATGGTTTTTTCTCCAACGTGAACCCCACGGTGGATCACCCGCGTTGGAGCCAGGCCAATGAGC
Organism: uncultured Burkholderiales bacterium; assembly: GCA_937897495.1. GTDB lineage: Bacteria > Pseudomonadota > Gammaproteobacteria > Burkholderiales > Burkholderiaceae_C > Limnohabitans_A. Next base: position 764 of record CALCBL010000054.1, on the reverse strand, counting down.
GGCGAATTGGCGAGGGGGGCTTGCTCGATAAAAAGCGCAAGACCCTCATGTTCAATGGCTATGAAGCCCAAGTAGCTTCCCTGTATTCAGGCATGGACCTAGCGAAGAACTTTTGATGCTGCGCCAGGTATTGCGCAAGCCAATGGCCAAGCTAGGCTTGGTTTTGGTTTGCTTGATACCCTTTGCTTGGCTTTGCAGTGGCATTTTCTTAGACAGCTTAGGCCCCAATCCTGCAGAATATTTAATTCGTTCGACAGGCGATTGGACGCTGAGATTTTTGTGCATCACTTTGTTGGTCACGCCTTTGCGCGTGATTTTCAACCTGCCAGAGTTGTTGAAATTCAGGCGCAATTTAGGTGTGCTCACATTTTTTTATGCGCTGACGCATGCGCTTTGTTACAGCGTGTTTGACATGGGCCTGGCGTGGGATGAGATCGTTGCCGACATTGTGAAGCGGCCCTTCATTGCAGTGGGTTTTGCAGGGGCTGTCATGCTCAGTTTGTTGGCGGCCACTTCGTTCAATGCGGCCATCAAAATGCTAGGGGCTGTGCGCTGGCGCATGTTGCACCGCCTGGTCTACGCCATTGCCGTGCTGGCCATTTTGCATTTCTTCTGGATGAGGTCTGGCAAACAGGACTTCACAGAAGTTTTTGTGTACGCCGGAATCTTAGGCGTCTTATTGGGCTGGCGAGTCTGGCACGCTGCACACAGTAGGCGTCAGGCACGCCTTTGATGGCGGCCAAGGGCCGCTTCCATCAAGGCAC
>CALCBL010000053.1 GCA_937897495.1 uncultured Burkholderiales bacterium | reverse complement strand
GCTTGCACGGGGGAAGCAATGACTTCAGAGGTAATGCTGCTGACGCCCGCAATGCGGCCAAGGCCCCACCAAAGCAGCCAACTGGCAAGGCCAATGAGAATACCGCCAAGACCGGCAATTAAATAGGGGTGTAAATTAGCAAGCATGTCGAAGTGTTTCCGAAAAATGTTCCAAAAAAGCTGGCAGAAGTTATCATAATTTGCTGTCCTCCAGAAAGATTTCCATGAGCCGTATTGCCGATCCTGAAAAAAAGAAAGCCCTTTGTGCCCGTCTGGCCCGAATTGAAGGTCAATTGAGGGGTTTGCAAAAACTCATTGAGACCGACGCTGACTGCGAAAAAATTGCGCAGCAAATGGCGGCTTCTCGCAAAGCTTTGGACAAATCCTTTTTTGCCATGGTGGGTTGCATGATTGAGCAAGGTGATCAATCGGCAGAACATGTGGCCGAAATGCTCACGAAATTTGCCTAAGGCCGGCCATGCCTAAATCGCAAGCGCAAGCCATTCAACTGTTTGACAGCCATTCCAGCACTTACACCTATTTGGTCTTTGACCCTGACTCGCTGGATGCCGTCATCATTGATCCCGTGGACAATCAAATTGAGCGCGATCAAAAACTCATTCAAGACAAAGGCCTCAAAGTCAATTGGGCTTTAGAAACCCATGCGCATGCAGATCACATTACCAGCGCAGGTTTGCTGGCTGAACATTTAGGTTTGAAAACGGCAGCGCCTGAGGGCTGTCACATTGGCACAGCCTCGGTGCAACTGGTCGATGGTCAAATGATTTCATTTGGCGCGTTTGCGCTCAAGGCTTTGCACACCCCTGGCCATACCGCAGGCAGCATGAGTTTTTATGTAGCGGCCAACGAGGGTGGGCATGTTTTCACGGGCGATACCTTGCTCATCCGGGGTTGCGGCCGCACAGACTTTCAGTCGGGCAGCGCTGAAGCGCTTTATCACAGCCTCACCGAGATCTTGTTCAAATTACCTGAGGGCACCACGGTGTGGCCGGGCCATGATTATCAAGGCCGAACGCATTCAAGCATTGGTGATGAGATCAAAAACAATGTGCGTGTTGCGGGTCAAACCAAAGCGCAGTTTGTTGCAACCATGAACAATCTGAACCTGCCTAAGCCGCGTCGGATTGATGAAGCGGTGCCCGCCAATTTAAATTCTGGTTTACGGCAAGATGCCGGAGGAGAGCCTGTGCGAAATGATGTTTTATCAATCCGTCCTGCAGACGGTTATGCCGGCGATGTATCGCCTGAATTGGCTTGGCACTGGGTGCAGTCGGGCGAGGCTGTGATGGTCGACGTGCGATCTGATGCCGAGCGCGCTTGGGTCGGGTTTGTGCCTGAAGCCAAGCCGCTGGCTTGGAAGCAGTGGCCGGTGGTTGATGTGAACCCAGAATTTGATGCTGGCATTCAACGCATTGCGGCTGAGGGGCTCAAAATTGTGTTGCTGTGCCGAAGCGGTGTGAGGTCGGTGGCTGCTGCGCAAAGGGCCAGTCAGTTGGGCATTGAGGCTTTCAATATTTTGGAAGGTTTTGAGGGCGACCCCAACGCTGAAGCACACCGTGGCAAGCTGGGCGGTTGGCGCATGCGCGGCCTGCCTTGGAGACAAAACTAATGAACTCAAAAACCACTGCAGAAGCTTTGAGCCCGCAAGTCCAAGCGGTCTTGGCACGCATTGAAGCCAAGCGCGATGAAGTGGTGGCCCTCACGCAAGACTTGGTCCGCATTCCCACCGTCAACCCGCCGGGCGATGCCTACGAAGCTTGCGCTCGTTACATTGGTGAGCGACTCAAGCCACGCGGTTTTGCGGTGGAATATGTCCGTGCGTATGGCGCACCAGGCGATTCAGATGCCAAGCCACGCGTCAATGTGGTGGCGCGTTGGCAAGGTTCCAGCACCGGCGAGTGCGTGCACTTCAACAGTCACATCGATGTGGTGGAAGCCGGCAGCGGCTGGACCTCCGACCCCTTCGGTGCAGAAATTCGCGACGGCAAAATTTATGGCCGTGGCACTTGCGACATGAAGGGTGGATTGGCAGCCAGCATCATTGCGTGTGAAGCCCTGATTGAATCGGGCATGCCCATTCCAGGCGCGCTTGAAATCAGTGGCACCGTTGACGAAGAGTCGGGCGGCTTTGCAGGTGTGGGTTATTTGGCAGAGCGCGGCTATTTCAGCAAGCCGCGTGTGCACCACGTCATCATTCCTGAGCCATTGGGCGTTGACCGAATTTGTTTGGGTCATCGCGGTGTTTGGTGGGGTGAGGTAGAAACCAAAGGCCGCATTGCGCATGGCTCTATGCCCTTTTTGGGCGACAGCGCCATTAACCACATGAGCGCCTTCATTCATTTGCTTGAAACCCAATTGCAACCGCGATTGAAGCAGCGACATACCTCAGAGCCTGTCGAGCCGCCAGGCGCGCGCGTCAGCACCTTGAACATCAACAGCATTCACGGCGGTCAAGTGGAGCAACACTATGCAACCGATGCACGTGGTTGGCCTACCGCCGATTCGCCATCACCTGTGGTGGCGCACAGCTGCCGCACCGTACTCGATCGGCGCTTCATTGCTGAAGAAAATTTGGAAGCTGTGAAACAAGAAATCATTGACATGCTCGATGAGTTGAAGCGCACGCGTCCGGGTTTTGATTTTGGTATTCGCGACATCATGAGCTTTGTGCCTACCGCTACGCCGCGCGATGCACCTGTGGTCGATGCCACGGCGCGCGCCATTGCGCGTGTGCTGGGACGCGAGCCTTCCTACATTTCCAGCCCAGGCACCTACGATCAAAAGCACATTGTGCGAACCGGCCAGCTGAAAGACTGCATTGCTTATGGCCCGGGCATTTTGGATTTGGCGCACCAGCCCAATGAGTATGTGGGCATTCAAGAACTGGTCGATTCGGCCAAAGTGATGGCCTTGGCCAGCCTCACTTTGACGGGCGCCATGCGATAAAAATCCAAGGCTTGAAAAGCAGGCTGGCTTTAAATTCCGGGCGGCCGCTTTTGGATTAAATCTTGCGCCGCCTGTTCGTAGGCATGCGCCACTTGCAACAATTCAAAGTCGCCTTTGGGTTTGCCAATGAGTTGCAAGCCCATGGGCAAACCTTGCGCATTGAAGCCAGCAGGCACACTGATGGCGGGCAAACCTGCAAATGTTGGATACAAAACCACTTCCATCCAGCGATGGTAGGTGTCCATGGTGCGCCCTGCAATGCTTTGCGGCCAACGCTCTTTGACATCGAATGGCCAAACTTGCGCCGTGGGAATGGCCAGCACATCAAACGATTCAAACAGGGACAGCATGCTTTGGTAAAAGCGTGTGCGTGTGGCACTGGCCTTCATCAATTGGTTGCCTGTGAGGTCTAAGGACTGGTCGTATTCCCATTGCGCTTCGGGTTTAACTTTCTCGCGCCAATTGGGAAGGTGAGCGAAAGCACCGGCGCTGGGCCCTGCCAGTGCTTCGCGCCACACCAACCATGCATCCCAGATTTCTTCCGGCTGCATGCTGACGGATGTGGTTTCGACACTGCATCCTGTGGTTTCTAAAACCTGAAGCGCACCTTGACAAACTTCCAGAATGCCAGATTCCATGGGCAAGTAGCCATTCAAGTTGCCAAGCCATCCTAATCGCTTGCCTTTCATGTTGGCTTCCAAGCTGTGTGCAAATGCCGCGCCACTTTCTTGAATCGACAAAGGTGCACGCGCATCGTAGCCAGCTTGAGTTGAAAGCAACATGGCTAAATCTGACACCGTTCGCGCCATGGGCCCTTCAGTGCCCAGTTGTGCAATGAAAACATCGGGTACCGATGGCCTTGGCACGCGACCTTGTGAGGGGCGCATGCCATAGACATGGTTCCACCCTGCTGGATTGCGCAGGCTGCCCATAAAGTCAGAGCCATCGGCCACCGGCAACATGCGCTGCGCCAGCGCTACAGCGGCACCGCCACTGCTGCCGCCTGCCGTTTTGGTGGGGTCCCAAGCATTTCGGGTGGCACCAAAAACTTCATTGAAAGTGTGCGAGCCCAAACCAAATTCTGGCGTGTTGGTTTTGCCAATCATGATGCAACCCGCGGCACGCATGCGAGCTGCCATCAGGCCATCTTTGGCCACAGGCGAGTGAGGCGTGAGGGGTGAACCCAAACTGGTGCGAAAGCCTGCCGCATCCGCCAAGTCCTTCACGGCATGCGGAAAGCCATGCATCCACCCCATGGACTGACCACGGGCCAGTTGGGCATCGCGTTCGTCGGCTTGGGCCAAGATGGCTTCTTGGGGTGCAAGGCTGACGATGGCGTTGCTGGCAGGATTGTGTTTTTCGATTTGATTCAAATAAGCCTGCATCACTTCCCGGCAGGACACTTGCTTGTTGTGGATGGCTTTTGACAAAGCCAGCGCTGACATATTGGGGATGACCATGAGTTTATTTTGCTTTCAGAGGTCTATAGTGGGGGTGTTTTCTAGTCTCACCATTTTGAACTTGGAACTGTCAAGCTATTGGCAATTTCATTTTATTTTCTTTTGGAGTAAACCCTGATGAAACGCCGTTCACTTTTTGCAGCCAGTCTTTCCCTCAGTTTGGCCATGATGGCCGTTGGCACTGCCCATGCGCAGCCCGCCAACAGCAAAGTATTGCGCTTTGTGCCGCATGCCAACCTCACCGTGCTAGACCCCATTTGGACCACGGCCTACGTCACGCGCAATCATGCGTACATGATTTACGACACCTTGTTCACAGAAGATGCCAAGGGCCAGATCAAGCCGCAAATGGTGGAGTCTTATCAAGTTTCCAAAGATGAAAAAACTTGGACTTTCAAGCTCCGTTCTGGCCTAGAGTTTCACGATGGCAAGCCTGTCACCAGCGAAGACGTGGTGGCTTCATTGAAACGTTGGGCCAGTCGTGACGCCATGGGCGGCGTCCTTGCTACTTTCATCACGGGTTATGAAACACCCGACGCCAATACGTTTAAACTCATTTTGAATCAACCCTGCGGCATTGTGCTGGATGCGTTTGGCAAAGCTTCTTCCAACGTGCCCTTCATCATGCCGGCGCGCATTGCTGCCACGCCTGGCACCGAGCAAATTAAAGAGCACATTGGTTCTGGTCCGTTTGTTTTCAAAGCAGATGAGTTCAAACCTGGCGCTTTGGTGGTGTACACCAAAAATGCCAAATACAAATCACGCCCTGAGGCGCCCAGTGCCATGGCGGGTGGCCGCCCCGTTAATTTTGACCGCGTCGAGTGGGTCATTATTCGCGACACTCAAACGCAGTTCAATGCACTCAAAGCTGGCGAAGTCGACATCATTGAGCAACCTAGTTTTGAGCAGATGGACGCCTTGAAGAAAACCGAAGGCGTGCGTGTAGAAAACTTCGCGCCAGCAGGTTTGCAATTCATCATGCGCTTTAACCACTTGCATGCTCCCTTTAACAACCCCAAAATCAGGCAAGCTGCCATGGTGGCCATGGGCCAGCAGGCTTATATCAATACCCAAGTGGGCGTGCCCGAGTTGGGTCGTCTGTGCCGAAGCATGTTCCCTTGCGGCACAACGTATTCCGATGAAGACACAGGCTATTTCACGGGCGTTGCCAATCCTGCCAAGGCCAAACAAATGTTGGCAGAAGCCGGCTATGACGGCACGCCTGTCACTTTGATGCGCCCCACCGATTTGGCTTCCATTGCCAAATTGCCATTGGTCGCGCAGCAACAATTGCAAGCGGCCGGCTTCAAGGTTGACTTCCAACAAATGGACTGGGCTACCTTGTTAGCCCGCCGTGCCAAGAAAGACGCGCCTGCACAAGGTGGATGGAACATCTTCCTGACTGCTTGGACTGCCGGAGACATTACCAATCCTCTGTCCATGGCCATGCTCAATGCCAAAGGTCAAAATGGTTGGTTCGGTTGGCAAGATGAACCGCGCCTCGAGTACCTGAAGGGCCGTTTTGCACGCACCACAGAAATTGCTGAGAAAAAGAAAATTGCCTCTGAAATTCAGCGTGTGGCATTCGAAACCGCAACCCATGCACCTTTGGGTCAATACATCAGCCCTGCTGCTGTGCGATCCAATGTAACGGGCATGCTCATCACACCTGGCGTCCCCTTGCTTTGGAACATGAAGAAAAACTAAGCCATGCTTCAATTCCTGTTGCGCCGCATTCTTGCGGTGCTGCCGGTGCTGTTCGTGGTGTCACTGGTGGTTTTCCTCATTTTGAGGTTGGCCCCTGGTGATCCTGCGGCGGTGATTGCGGGCAACAGTGCGACCAACGAAGACATTGCCAAGATCCAAGTCC
>CALCBL010000052.1 GCA_937897495.1 uncultured Burkholderiales bacterium | reverse complement strand
GCCAAGCCAAGTTGGTCAGCAACTGGGTGATGGGTGAAATGTCACGTCGCTTGAATGCGGGCGAAGTGGGCATTGAGAACGCACCCGTCAGCGCTGCGCAACTGGCCGCCATGATTGGCCGCATTGCCGACAACACCATCAGCAACAGCGCCGCCAAGCAAGTGTTTGATGCGCTGTGGACTGAAGGCGGCGAAGTGGACGCCATCATTGAGGCCAAAGGCCTGAAGCAGATGAACGACAGCGGCGCGTTGGAAGCCATCATTGACGAAGTGCTAGCGGCCAATCCGAAGAACGTTGAAGAGTTCAGAGCGGGTAACAGCAAGGCCTTGAATGGCTTGGTGGGCCCCATCATGAAAGCCAGCAAGGGCAAGGCCAACCCTGCGCAGGTGAATGAGCTGTTGCTCAAGAAGTTACAGGGCTGATCCCATACCTTCAGCGTGATGAAGCTGGTAACGGGTGCCTCGTCCTGAGCCAGTTTGCACCAACAAGCCCGCCTCGCACAATGCGGTCAATTCGCGATAAGCAGTGGCGCGTGACACGCCGCACAGGTTGACGTATTTCTCGGTACTCAGACCGCCACTGAATCCATCGGGGCCTGCATCGTAGAGTTTGTTGATGGCTTTGCTTTGTGATGGCGTGAGGCTGAGATGAAGTTCACGCAGGTCTGCCCAAAAACGTGTTTTGCGCATGGCCGATTGCATCTGTCCCCAGCTGCTGTCAGCTGCCTTGTGAATGCAAGCGACGAACCATTGAACCCAAGGCGTGACGTCCATGTTGGCGCTGCTGGTTGCCGATTGAAGTTGTTCGTAATAAGCGCTTCTTTCATGCCAAATTTGTTGTGACAAGCTCCACAGACGTTGTTCTGTTTGAAGGTCTTGCGCCAAGGCCATCTCCACCAAGGCGCGGCCAATGCGACCATTGCCATCTTCAAAGGGATGAATGGTTTCAAACCACAGGTGTGCCAATGCGGCACGCACCAAACCATCTTGCTTGCCCAGACTGCTGTTAAACCACTGGATGAAGAGGTCCATGTGGCGCCTGACATCTTCAGAAGCTGGCGCTTGATAATGCACAAGGTCGGGCTTGCCCATTCGCGGTGTGACGATTTGCATGGGCTCCGAATGTGTCCGATAAGCGCCGGTCAGAATCTTTTGCGTGCCACTTCGGCCAGTTGGAAACAAAGCGGCTTGCCAGTCAAACAAGGTTTGGTGACTTAGCGCGCGATGACTATTTTGCAAGGCGCCTTCTAGCAGATTGAGTGTGGCCTCGGCGCGCGCGTCGCGTTTGTTTTTTTTGCCGTCTGCCAAACCCAAGCGACGTGCGGCAGACGCTCTGACCGAGTTGAGTTGCAGTATCTCGCCTTCAATTTGAGCTGTTGCCAAAGCTTCATCTGACCAGCCCTGAAGTTGAAGCGCTACGAGGTCAGGCAATTGCAGGTGCGTCGCGAGCCCCATGGCCCTTCCCTGTGAAAAGCGTGTGGCCGCGATGGCCGGTTGAAGCGCAGCCAGGTCGACCTTGAAGTGAGGCCATTTGGAAGATTGCCAGAGGTACATGAAGCGTATCTTAGGCTTTTACGCTTCAAATGTGAAGCGTAAAATGAAAATTTACGCTTCACTTGGCTGTCATTAGACGCCGTAACGATCTCGATAGGCCTGTACCTTGGGCAGGTGTTGGCCCATCTCGTTGCCGCTTTGAGTGGACAAGTAAGCCAGCAAGTCAGACAGCTGAGCAATGCAACACACGCTCATGCCCAATGTGTTGCGCACATATTGCACAGCGCTGTGCGGCACATCTTTGACTGAGCCATCAGCTTGAACTTCGGTGGCCATTTCTTGGCGGTCTAAAGCAATGGCGATGGCATGCGCTGTGGCACCAGCCTTTTGAATGAGTTCAATGGATTCGCGCGCGGCAGTGCCTGCGCTCATCACGTCATCGACAATAAGGACGCGTCCTTGGAGGGGCGCGCCCACCAAGCTGCCGCCTTCGCCATGGTCTTTGGCTTCTTTGCGGTTGTAGGCAAAGGGCACGGTTTTGCCCAAGCGCGCTAATTCAATGGACACTGCCGCACCCAAGGGAATGCCTTTGTAAGCAGGTCCAAAAATCATGTCAAATTCGATCCCGCTTGCCATCAACGCTTTTGCATAGAATTGAGCCAATTTTCCGAGTTTGGCGCCATCGTCAAACAAGCCTGCGTTGAAGAAATACGGGCTCATGCGACCTGCTTTGGTTTTGAATTCACCAAACTTGAGCACGCCCGCATCGACAGAAAATTGAACAAACTCTTGCGCCAAGGCCGCTGTGTCGGTTTGGGGTGTGTGTCCAGTCACCATGGGGAAATCCTTGTTTAAATTAAGCAGCTTGAACTTGAACGGCATCCGTTCTGCGGCCACCAAAGGGGTGGAGGCCTGGATTGCTCAAAACAATCCCGATTGTATTTGCGTGCAAGAGGTTAAAGCGCAAGCGCCCGATGTGGCGGGCAAATTTGAATTTTTGGCTGGCTTGAAGGGGCATTTCCATTTTGCTGAGAAAAAGGGCTACTCAGGTGTGGCGGTTTACAGCAAGCATGAGCCGTCCGATGTGAAGGTGGGCATGGGCTCTGAAGAGTTTGATGCCGAAGGTAGGTATGTAGAACTGCGCTTTGACACAATCAAGCGCAAGCTGTCTGTCATCAGCACCTACTTTCCAAGTGGCTCATCAGGCCCTGAAAGGCAAGAGGCCAAGTTTCGATTCTTGGATCACATGGGGCCGCATTTGAAGTCTTTGGGTGCTGAACGCGAGTTCATTGTGTGCAGCGATGTGAACATTGCGCATCAGCAAGCCGATTTGAAAAACTGGAAAAGCAACCAAAAGAACAGCGGCTTCTTGCCAGAAGAGCGCGCTTGGATGACGCACATGACCACCGAAGGCCCCTTGGTCGATGTGTACCGGCACTTGCATCCTGACACCACAGACGCGTGCTACACCTGGTGGAGCAATCGCGGGCAAGCCTATGCCAAGAATGTGGGCTGGCGATTGGATTATCAGTTAGCCACTGCGGCGTTGGCAGCAGGGGCTCAAAAAGCAGAGATTTACAAAGAGACGCGTTTCAGTGACCACGCGCCATTGACCATTGATTACGACTGGACTCTTTGAGATGGGCGGTGCTTCTTGCGCACCGATGTCCAAGCTTAATCGCGGGAGTATGTGAGCATTCTGCCTTTGTAGGCGGCCACGTTCTCTGTGGCTGAAATGTCGAGCGCCTCTTCGCTGAGTGCGAAACCTTGCGCGGCCATGTTGCGGTGAAAGTGTGAGCGATTGCCACGATTGGGATCGACCACCCAAACCTCTGAGTGGTCTTCAACATGTTCATTGATGTAATGCGCCAAGTCGCCACGTTCATCGCGCTCGTAAAGAATGTCGCTGCCAATGACCAAGTCGAACCTGCTGCTAACCGCAATGTCTTGGTGTTGTGTGGCGTGTTCACCCCAGTGCCCATGTCGGTAGTTCATGGGGCCTAAATGGTTGAGGCGCAAATTTTCTTTCAGAAATTCACCAGCCAGCGGGTGACAGTCTGACGCCGTGATGTTGGCGCCTCGTCGATGTCCCACCAAGCTAGACAGGGCCAAGCCACAGCCAATTTCAAGAATGCGTTCATTGGCGTTGACTGGCCTGAGCGCCATGCGCTCTGCCAATTTTGAACCTGAGGGCCAGAGCAAACCAAACAGCGACCAGAAAGCGGAAGAAATGCCCAGTGCCAATGCAGCGTCTTCAGGATCGTAAAACTGTTGCTTGTCTAGCAAAGAGCGAATGAACAAATTGGGTACGCCTTGAATGGCGATGGACTCGTGCTTGGTTAGATAGCCATGGGGGCAGTCAGGCGGCAAGGCATCTGGGACAGGTGCCGGCATTGAAAAGGGGTGTGTCAGATAGACAATCAGGCAGGCACGGGTTGTGCCTGAGTGGGTTCATCTTACGCGGAAGCGGCAAGCCCTGGCAAGCTGAAGTTGATGTGCCTGTCTGCGCGGGCAATGGTTTCAGGGCGATGCGCAATGACAATGCGCGTGAGCTTGAGTTGCGACAAGGTGTTTGAAACAGCGCTTTCGTTTTGCATGTCCAAATGGCTGGTGGCTTCGTCTAAAGCCAAAACGGAAGGCTGTACGTAGAGTGCTCGTGCCAACAACAGGCGCTGCTTTTGACCGCCACTGAGACCCGTTCCAAGCTCGCCAATGAGGGTGTGATAACCCATGGGCATGCGTGCAATGTCATTGTGAATTTCTGCCAATTGCGCGCAGGCTTCTATCCTTTGAACTTGGGGTGCCAAGTCAAAGAAGGCGATGTTGTCTGCAATGCTGCCGGTCAGCAGGGCATCTTCTTGCATGACCACGCCAATTTTTCGGCGAACATTGGACATGCCCAGTTGGCCAACAGGCACGCCGCCGTACAAGACCGTACCGTGTGTTGGCGTTAGCAGCCCTAATAAAATTTTGAGCAAGGTGGTTTTGCCGCAACCGCTGGCGCCGGTAATGGCCACATGCTCACCGGCTTGAATACAAAGGTCCATGTTGTAGAGCAGCCAAGGCTCTGCTTCGCTGTAGCGAAATGAAACTTTGCGCAGCTCGAGGCTGGCAGGCAAATGGGACAAATCGTGAGCAGGCAAGTTGCCTTGGGGCGTGTCTTGCTCGGGCGGCGTGAGCACAATGTCGGCCAGCCTGTCGCGGTGCAAATTGAGCATTTTCAGCTCAATGCCTTGATTGATGAGCGCGGTGATGCGACTTGTAAATTGAACCTTGTAGCTGATGAAAGCCAGCAGCATGCCCACCGTGAAAACGCTTGCGCTGTGGCCTTGTGTTTGCGATGGCAGAATGAGTTTGGCACCCATCCAAAAGACGCACAAATTTTCAAGGCCAAAAATAAGTGTGCGTGCGACATTGAAGCCCATGTTTAATTTGGCGGTTTGAAAATCGCGGTTCATGACTTCCACCATGAGGCTTTGCCATTTTGCACGCCGTTCATTTTCTCGTGCAAACAATTTGAGCGGCGTCATGGCGCGAAGTGTTTCAATGAAGTGGCTCTGTTCTTGGCCAGCTAAAACCAAACGCTCAGAAGCAGCATGTCTAAAGGGCGAGTAACTGATCCAGCGCACAAGTGCATACAAAGCGGAGGCCGATAAAACCACCCAAGTCAGTGTGGGCGAGTAAATGAACATCATGACCAGCGCAGCAATGGCCATCAAGCCATCGAGCAGAGACTCAATGGCGGTTTGTGTGAGCGTTCTTTGAATGTCATGAACAGCGCCAAAGCGCGAAGAGATGTCGCCCAAATGCCGCTGAGAAAACCACTCTGCCGGCAGTTTGACCAGGTGCGCAAACACATTGCCTAGCCATTGAATAGAAACGCTTTGACTTAGCACCATGACCCACCAACTGCGTGCGAAGGAAAGCGCAGATTGAATGAGAAGAATGATGGCAAAGCCTGCAACCAAGACCGAGAGCAGTTCGTGGTCACCTGAGGTTAAGACATCGTCTACCACGGCTTGGTTGAACATGGGCATGAAGATGGCAAACAGCTCGAGGACAAATGCCAAGGCCAATATTTGAAGGGCAGATTGACCAAAGCCTTGAAGCTTGCCGGTGAGCATTGAAAGCGGAAAGGCTTTGGGTGCGGGCTTGGTTGTAAAGTCAGCTTGGGGCGTGAGTTCCAAAGCGATGCCTGTGAAGTGTTGCGAAACTTCTGCGTGAGACACGACCCTGATACCCAGCGCAGGATCAAGCAAAGTAATTTTGTTGCCATTGATTTTTTGGAGCACCACAAAGTGATTCAAGTCCCAATGCAAGATGCACGGCATGCGCAGTTGGTGTAACTCTTCCAATTCCAAGCGAACAGGCCGGGCATTGAAACCCAAAACAAGGCTGTGATCGATGAGTTGCTTGAGGTTGGCGCCCTTGAGTGATTGTGGAAACTTGTGCCGCAAATCCATGAGATGCCAATGTTGACCATGCGCGTTGGCAATCATGCACAGGCAAGCCAAGCCACATTCGGACGTTTGAAGTTGCAAGACGGGGTTCAAGGCGGACTTATCTCCGAGGTAATGACAAACAAGCCTGCGCAATTTCTCATTGCGCAGGCTTTCATGTTGCCGGTTTCAATGGCGACTATTTAGCGCTTATCGGGTGCACATGCCGGAATAGTCGCCCATGGCGTTGTAGCCGCTTGCGTCTACAGCGCCATAGCTTGAGGGCTCGAGCTCAATTTTTTGGGACGCCTCATACAGCGTGTACATGTTTGCTATGGCTTCACCCAGCTTGTAAGCCCACTTAAAAGATATGCCACCCCCTTGGACTTCGTTCAATTCGTCAATGTTTAAACTTCTCATGTCAATCTCCTGGTTGTGCTGAAAAAATCGTTTCAGCGGCGATATAAAAATCAAATAAACACAAGACGGAAATCACGGTTGCATTGAGTGCAAAGTGAAGAACGCTGGTTAAAAGCAATGCCTTGCATTTGCCTATTTCCAACTTGTGCAAATCGTATTGTTTTAAAAAAATATAGAAGAAGCCAAAGAGCTCGATGACTCGGATGAACGTGGGGAATGGCAGCTCTTGTGGCGTTGTGAAGTGAAGCGCCGTCAACAACAAAGGTGCCACCACAAACAACAGAGGTCGTTTGAACAATTTCTCATGGATGGCTGCCACCGCAATCAATAAAAAATTTTCTAGGAGAGGTGCAACCAACAACATCAAGAAAGCAATTTCCCATAAGGAGATAGAGGGGTCTTCGTCTGGCCCGACGTCTAAATTGCCAAACAACACGATCAATATGATGTTGATGGCTTGAAACACAGTGATGCCCACCAAAACATCGATGAAGCCATGCCGGTTGAGGTGCGAAGCCCTGATGCTCTGAATGAAATTCATGATGTTTGTTGGCGTGCGTGAATGGCCAAGAGGGGCTCGAAGACCCATTCCCAAATGCCGCGCACATCGTGGATGACGTCGGCTTCGAGAGTCATGCCTGGGCGCAAGGGATGGGCCACGCCAAACGCCATGACATGCTGGGATACCAACTCAACTTGAATTCTGTAGAGCGGCTCGTTGCTTTGCGTGGAGGCCATGAGGGCCGTGCCCTGACCGTGCGGTAAATCTTGAGGGGCAATGGGTGTGCCACTGACCTTGAGCACGCGGCCTTTGGCCAGTCCAAATTTTTGATAGGGGTAGGCTGCCAAGCGAAGCCACACCTCTTGACCAGGCTGAATGAAGCCGGTGGTACGGGTGGGCGCAAAAAGGGCGGCAACCAAAGTGTGTGCCGAGTGATGGGGTGCCTGTGCGTTGGCTTGGGGCACCAAGCTGGCAATGGTTTGACCTGCCTGTGCCATGGCGCCTAGGCTGAGATGAACCGTGCTGACCTGCCCCGCTTGGGGTGCTAACACACTGCTGGTTTTGCGCGATTGGACTTCGGCTGTTTCTTGATCGAGGCTGGCCAGGTTGCGGTCGAGTTGGAGCAGTTCAATGGCCAACTGTTTTTGAAGATGGGCCAAGTCGGCTTGGGCGGCCTTGTGTTCGCGGGCCAAGGCAACACCATTGCGCAGTGTATTTTCTAGGCGCGATTGAAGGTCAATGAGTTCTTCTTGCTTGCCTTGCGCTTGAATGTCAGAGACAAAGCCTTCAGCAGCCATTTGCTCAAACCGTGCAGAAGTTTTTTGCGCCAACTCAACCCTGCGCTTTGCCAATGCATGTTCTTGGGTAGCTTGCGCTGTTTCAAGTGACAAGGAACGAATGCGATCTGTCAGATGCGCTTCGCGCTGGCGGTTTTGAGCCATGCGCGAGCTGCGTTCGGCCAAGAGGGTGCTGCGCCGCTGCGCCAAATGAGAAGCCAGCAAGCTGGCTGTGCTGCCCTCAGCCGAGGTTTTGTCGGTGTTGACCACAAACAAAACTTGGCCTTGCTCAACCCAGTCGCCTTCTTTCACCCTTTGCTCAAGCAGCACACCTGAAACGGCGGGACTTAATTCCACCGTGCCCCATTGCGGCATGAGGACGCCAGGCACACGAACTTTGCGCGCCACTTTGCCCCAAGCACCAAAAGCCAACAAGGCACCCGCAAGCACCAAAGCGATGCTGGCCACGATGGTGAAGCGCGGATTGTGTGCAAGGTGAATGGGACCCATCCAAGAGGCCTGCTTGGATTGGATAACTTCTGAGCGAAAAAGTGGCGTGGTCATGTGTGAGTCAGTGAACAAGACCTCACAATACGTGTTTCTGCATCAAACTTTGTTACATTGCCTTGCAAGCGAAACCCATTGAAATACCAGCATGCTTCAGTACCAAACCATCCCTGTCACGCCGTTTCAACAAAACTGCTCTTTGATTTGGGACGATCAAACCCAACAAGCAGCAGTGATCGATCCAGGTGGTGACCTCGACTTGATCTTGTCGGAGGTCCAGCAAAGGGGATTGAAACTCGAGCAAATTTGGCTGACCCACGCGCACATCGATCACGCCGGCGGTACGGCCGTCTTGGCGCGCAATTTGAATTTGCCCATCGTGGGACCGCACCCTGGCGATCAGTTTTGGATTGATCGTTTGTCAGATCAAGGCCGCATGTTTCAGTTTCCTGATGCCGAGGTTTTCACACCCACGCGGTGGCTGGCCGATGGCGATACCGTCACGCTTGGGTCACACACACTGAACGTGCGACATTGCCCTGGCCATACGCCAGGTCATGTGGTGTTTCACTCGCCTGAAATAAAGCGTGCCTTTGTGGGCGATGTTTTGTTTGCGGGCAGCATTGGCCGAACTGATTTTCCACAGGGTGATCACGACACCTTGATTGCCAGCATCACGCAGCGTTTGTGGCCCATGGGCGATGACACGGTGTTCATTCCAGGGCATGGCCCCGAAAGTACATTTGGCCGTGAGCGCATTAGCAATCCCTACGTGGGTGGGACCTGAAGCCGCAATACCCTGAGACTTCAATTCAAAAGTGTTGCAGGCCGACCTTGCTGCGCTTGTTCGTAAAGTTGTGCAACTTTGGGCAAGTTGGCTTCAAGTTCTTGAATGCGATTGTTGCCACTGGGGTGAGTGGACAGAAAACTTGGTTGGCCTTTGCCACCGCCCGTGGCACCCAACATTTTTTTCCAAAGCTGCACACTGGCCTCCGGTTTAAAACCGCCACGCGCAGCAATTTCAAGCCCCACCAAATCGGCTTCTGTTTCGTCGTCACGGCCGTATTTCAAGGTCAGCAATTGGGTGCCTAGGTTGGCTGCAATATCACCCACTTGGCCTAAGCCCAACAACTGCGAGGCCACCGACAAACCCATGCTGGTGGCTCTTGACTTGGCCAAGCGCTCGCGTGAGTGTTCGCGCAATGCATGCGCCATTTCATGGCCCATGATCATGGCCACTTCATCGTCGTTCAGTTGCAGTTGATCCAAGATGCCGGTGTAAAACGCAATCTTGCCACCGGGCATGCACCATGCGTTGATTTGCTTGCTGCCAATCAAATTCACTTCCCACTTCCATTTGCGCGAATCAGGGTTCCACTGCGCTGTATAGGGAATCAGTCTGGCGGCGATGGCGCGCAAGCGTTTGAGTTGCGGGTAATCGTCTGGCGCCAACGCACCTTTGCTGTCGGCTTCACCCAAGGTCTGTCGGTACTGTTGTCTGGCAGAAGCTTCCAGTGTTTCGGCTGGAATAAGCTTGCGCATGCTAGAAGCTTGGCCTACTTCAACCTGCGCATGCGCAGTGCCGGCCATCAAGGCTGTGAATCCCAAGCCAGCCCCGCCCAGTTGATTCAAAAAACCGCGCCGAGAAGGCCCCTCTGCTTCAGTGATTGAAGCCGCCAAGGGATCGGAAGCATTGAAATTTGAAAAACATCGCCAGCACATGCTTGAATCATAGTGCGCCACCCCAAGATTTCAAATCAGAACTTTCGCAAAACCTCATCAGAGCTTGGATAATGAGGGCATGACAGAAAAGACTGTGACGGATCAACCTACTTTTTCATGGCTCGCTTCATGGCGTGTCTATTTGCAGCCTGCCAGTTTGCGCATGCTGTTCTTGGGCTTTGCCGCGGGCTTGCCTCTGTTGTTGGTCTTGGGCACCTTGAGTTTCAGGTTGCGTGAGGCCGGCATCGACCGCAGCACCATTGGCTACCTCAGTTGGGTGGGCTTGGCCTATGGCTTTAAGTGGGTTTGGGCGCCGCTGGTAGATCGAATGCCCATTCCATTTTTGACGCATCGATTAGGTCGCAGACGCAGTTGGTTGTTGTTGGCGCAGGCCATGGTCATGCTTGGCTTGGTGGGCATGGCGCTCAGCGACCCCGCTCAAACATTAGGCCCTGTGGTTTGGTGCGCCCTGTTGGTTGCCGTGGGCTCGGCCACTCAAGACATTGCACTCGATGCCTTTCGCATTGAGTCAGCCGACCCCACACAACAAGCTGCCTTGGCAGCCAGCTACCAAACGGGGTACCGACTGGCCATGATTTGGGCTGGTGCGGGCGTGTTGTGGGTGGCCGCTTGGGTGCAGGGCGAGAATGCCAGCGGCTACATGCATGCAGCTTGGCAAACAGCCTATTTGGTCATGGCCGCTAGCATGTGCGTCGGAGTGATCACGGTGCTGCGTTCGCATGAGCCCAAGCCAGCCGAATTGCCACCCGCTAAAAATGTTCAGGAATGGTTGCAAGGCGCTCTGATTGAGCCCTTTGCAGATTTTGTCAAACGCTACAAATGGCAAGCTGCATTGATACTGAGTTTGATTGCGGTCTACCGCATCAGCGATGTGGTCATGGGCATCATGGCCAATCCGTTTTATGT
>CALCBL010000051.1 GCA_937897495.1 uncultured Burkholderiales bacterium | reverse complement strand
TGGCGCCTGTGATCAGGCCATGGCGGTTGGCCATCCCCATCAAAATGTGGCAATCTGTGGTTTGATTGCGGGCAATCAAGAGTTGATTTGGCATGAAAAGGGGTCCCCTCAACTTGAAAAGTAAAATCTCACCCAGTAGATTAAATCAACAACAAGGATTTTCAGATGGCTGGCCACAGTAAATGGGCAAATATTCAACACCGCAAGGGCAGGCAGGACGAAAAACGCCAGCGCATATGGACCCGTGTCGTCCGAGAGATCATGGTGGCTGCCAGAACCGGCGGCGGTGATCCTACTGCCAACCCCCGTTTGCGCCTGGCCATTGAGAAGGCCAAGGCGGCCAACATGCCGGCCGATACGGTCAAGCGCAACATTGACAAGGCCACAGGCAATTTGGAAGGCGTGACCTACGAAGAGATTCGATATGAAGGGTATGGCATCGGCGGTGCGGCCATCATTGTTGACACCATGACCGACAACCGCGTGCGCACCGTGGCAGAAGTTCGACACGCCTTCAGCAAACATGGCGGCAACATGGGCACCGAAGGCTCGGTGGCTTTTCAGTTCAAGCACTGCGGCCAATTGATTTTTGCACCGGGCACCTCAGAAGACAAAGTGATGGAAGTGGCACTAGAAGCCGGCGCTGAAGATGTCATTGCCGACGATGAAGGCGCCATCGAAGTCCTGACGTCGACGACAGATTTTGAAACAGTTAAAAATGCCCTTGAAGCCGCTGGTTTGATGGCAGACATGGCGGAAGTCACCATGCGCGCAGAGAACAGCATCGATCTTTCAGGCGATGATGCTGCCAAAATGCAAAAACTCTTGGATATCTTGGAAGATTTAGACGATGTGCAAAACGTTTTCCACAACGCAACCATTTCTGAATAAGGCTTGATCAATGAAAGTATTGGTAGTAGGTGGTGGCGGACGCGAGCATGCTTTGGCTTGGAAGTTGTCGCAATCACAACGCATTCAAAAAGTGTTTGTAGCGCCAGGCAATGGCGGCACAGCGCGCGACCCCAATCTGGTCGATGTGCCTATCTCCGATGTGAAGGCATTGCGCCAATGGGCGCAACAAGAAAAAATCGATCTCACGGTGGTGGGGCCTGAGGCCCCATTGGCCGCAGGCATTGTGGATGAGTTTCGTGCGCATGCCATGAAAATTTTTGGACCCACGAAAGCAGCCGCGCAATTGGAAAGCTCGAAAGCTTTTTCCAAAGCGTTCATGCATCGACACGGCATTCCAACTGCACTTTATGAAACCTTCACGGATGCAGCACTTGCGCATGCTTACATCGACAAAATGGGTGCACCTATTGTGGTGAAGGCCGATGGCTTGGCGGCAGGCAAGGGCGTGGTAGTGGCCATGACAGCCATAGAAGCGCACGAAGCCATTGACTTCATGTTGCAGGGCAACCAGCTAGGTGTTGTACACAACGCAGGCGCAGATGGAACAGCCGTACCCCGCGTTGTCATTGAAGAATTTTTGCAAGGCGAAGAGGCCAGCTTCATTGTGTTGTGTGATGGCAAGAATGTGGTGGCCTTGGCTACCAGCCAGGATCACAAGCGCTTGCTAGACCACGATGAAGGCCCCAACACAGGTGGCATGGGTGCTTACTCTCCGGCGCCCGTGGTCACGGCCCAAGTGCACGCGCGCGCCATGCGTGAAGTCATCATGCCGACCATCAAGGGTATGGAAAAAGACGGCATTCCCTACACCGGCTTTTTGTATGCCGGCCTCATGATTGATGAACAAGGTCAGCCCAAAACATTGGAGTTCAATTGCCGAATGGGCGATCCAGAAACCCAGCCCATCATGATGCGCTTGAAGAGCGATTTGGTAGAAGTCATGTTGGCTGCCACCAGCGAAAAATTGGACACGGTTGAGTTGGAGTGGGACAGGCGAGTCGCTTTGGGGGTCGTGATGGCAGCCGCTGGTTACCCCATGAACCCACGCAAGGGTGATGTCATCACCGGATTGCCTAAAGACGAGATGGATGCCATGGTGTTCCATGCTGGAACAACCGCGAAGGAAGGCCAAACGCACAGTTCAGGGGGGCGCGTCCTGTGCGTCACTGTGCTGGCCGATTCGGTGAAGCAAGCACAACACAAAGCCTATGAAGTGGCCAAAGGCATTCACTTTGACGGACAACAATATCGAAAAGATATTGGGTTTAGGGCCATCAAATCGTGAACACGCTCGAAGAACAATCAGTACCCGCATCGGCGTTAATTCCCGGGCCCTATGCGCATCAAATGAAGGGCCATGTTTGGGCCGCTTGGCTACTCAAGCTGATTGGTTGGCGAGTTGATTTCCATGGTTTACCCACGCTGCAAGGTGTGGCCATTGTGTATCCGCACACCAGCAATTGGGATTTCTGCACAGCCATGTTGTGCAAATGGACCATGGGCTTGCCCTTGTTTTTTTGGTGCAAAGATTCCTTGTTGAAAATTCCTGTGTTTGGCCCTTGGCTTCGCTGGATTGGTGGTGTGCCCATTGACAGGTCTTCGTCGCGCGGTGTTGTGGGTGCCATGGTCGAGGTTTTTGCAGAACACCAGCGCGCAGATAAATTCTTGTGGATTGGTTTGTCGCCCGAAGGCACTCGAAAGCGAACAGAGGGATGGCGCAGTGGCTTTTATCAATTGGCCATAGGTGCCAATTTACCTTTGGCTGTGGTGCATCTCGATTACGCCAAAAAGCAGCTGAAGTTTGAGGGCTTCTTGAAACTTTCTGGCGATGTCGAACTGGATTACGCGCGCATTCGAAAAATGTACGAAGGTGTTGAAGGTTTTCACAAAGACAAAGTCGCCCCCATTCGGCCATTGCCCGCTCGAGAAAACAGCCAATAGACAACAAACAGAGAATTTAGAAAGACACAGCATGCAAGTTAGCCAAGCCCATAGCGTTCGGCAATACCTC
>CALCBL010000050.1 GCA_937897495.1 uncultured Burkholderiales bacterium | reverse complement strand
GCCATAGAGACGGCAGATCACAAGCCTGTAGAGGGTGTGCTTTCAACAGGCGGCTCTAAGCTTACCTCGGTTCGTTTTGGCATCTTGCCCCAGTTGATGCCTGTTTTGTTAAGCCAAGTGCTGTATGCCTTTGAATCCAATACGCGCAGTGCGTCCATCATTGGCATTGTGGGTGCGGGTGGTATTGGCTTGATCTTGTCTGAGCAAATTAGAACCATGGAGTTCCAACAGATGTCATTTGTCATTTTGTTGATTTTGATCACGGTGGCTATCATTGATTTTCTGTGTTCCAAGTTGCGTTTCGCTATCATTGGCGTTCGTGCTCGTTAATCACCAGAAAGATGTTTCAACATGTCATTGTCAATTCCTGAAATTGTTCAACTCTTAAGCAGTCGTGCCACCACTTGGTATGGCCAAGAGGCTGTTAGCCAACTCGACCATGCTTTGCAGTGTGCTGCCTTGGCAGAGCACTCCAATGAGACACCTGAAACTGTTGTAGCTGCCTTACTCCATGATCTGGGACATATGTTGAGCCCACATCGACCAAGCGTCGCGCTCACTGACACCATGCCAAGCAAAGATGACTTGCATCAATTTGTGGCCTTGCCATTTTTGCGAAGTCTATTTACTGATGCCGTTTTAGAGCCCATCAAATTGCATGTTGATGCCAAGCGCTATTTGTGCGCTGTAGATGCGGGCTATTGGGCTGAACTATCGCCAGCCTCCAAGCACAGCCTTGAGTTGCAGGGCGGCGTGTTTGATGAGAAGCAAGTTGGTGCATTTGAAGATTTGCCATACTACGCAGAGGCGGTTCGCCTAAGACGTTATGACGACTTGGCCAAGGTGCCTGGCCATCAAACCCCTGACTTAGCGCACTTTGAAAAACTGATGGTGCAAGTCAGCGGCCATTAAAAAATTCTGATCAAGACTGACTAAGGCATGGAAACTTTTCCTGTCAGCCTTCAAGATCTAAACAGCCGCATCAATACTTCATCTGCTCTTCATTAAATAGACATGGTGCAGGTCTAAATTGATCGTTGACAACTCTTGAAGCTGTCATCCATCAACTTAAGGAGAATCTGAATGACATCTGAAAACCATGTACATGAAGTCGACGTCGAAGGTGATTTTGCGGATGAGTTTGACAGCCCAAGCGAAAACCATCGCATGGCTGCACATCATTTTTCTGAAGCTGCCAAGGAGCATGAGCTTGCCGCTGATGCCTACGATGCGGGTGACCAAACTGCATCGGAATTGCATTCATTCAAGGCCTATCGCCATCAATTGAATGCCGTGCAGTATTCTGAAATTGCTGTGATGGAAGCTTTTGAGTTGAATGAAATTAACGAAATTTGAATGAAAAAAGATCGACTCGCAATGCAAGTCGATCTTTTTATTTCGTAATTCACAATGCCACTGCATTAGCAGTGGCAAGTAGCCTCAAATTAGCGCGCCTTGAGCAACGCCTCTACTTCCAACAGGATAAATTCATTGTCGTCAGCCTTGTTGGGGTCGCGTGATGAAGAGAACGGCAAGTTATTGTCGTTTCCAACAATGATGTGCTTGTTGTCCACTACATCCACATTTTCAATGGTGAAGAATGGGAAAGTCAAAACGCCGTTGTTCAGCGGCTTGCGTGACTTGCCTTGTGGATCTTGAATCTTCATCAAATCGATAAAACCGATTTTGCGAACGGGGCCGTTCACGTTAGCGTCACTCATTTCAATTTTCACGACACGCTTAAACTTTGCAATATCGTGGAAGCAATTGGGTGCCGCTTTGTTGTCAGCACAAGCACGATCTGCAGTGCCTTCGGCGTTGTCGCGCTCAATGACCAAAGCGGTGTTGGCGTCGATCATGTTGAAGTCACCAATGGCTGTGGCACCAGGCGACAGCACATATTTCCAATGACGGCCTGTCCATTTTTCTTCAGCCACTGAAAACTCAAGAATGCGAAGAACTTGTTGGCCTTGAACTTTTTCCCAGTCTTTGGTGTTGTTGTCCCAGAGAGCGCCTTCAAGCAAGCCATAGATGAACTTACCGTCTTTGCTGGCTGCCAATCCCTCGTAGCCACGTGAGCGGCCTAGATTGACCGTGGCAGGCAAGGCTTGGCCGGGAACGGGGGTAATAACTTTAAAGTGATCTGGCGACATGACCGGCTTGCCGTCCGCCATGGTTTCAAAAACAGCTTCAATTTTG
>CALCBL010000049.1 GCA_937897495.1 uncultured Burkholderiales bacterium | reverse complement strand
GTTGACAAACGGATGTTGCGATGCCCGAGTTGAGCCTTTACCAAAGCTTGGGTTTGAATCCAACCGGCTATGCCGTGCCACAGTGCCGGTGTACTTTGATTCAAGCCTGACGCCTGCTTTTGCAATTCGCTGGCTTGTGTGCTCCACTCGTGGCCAGCAGCAGGCCACAAGCTGTCTTCGGGCAATTGTCTTTTGCCAGCATAACGATGTTCAAGCAGATGAGAAACTTGCCATTCAAGGCCATGCTTCAGCAGCTCTTGTGCACGTTGTACGGTGGCGCGCACACCATCTCGCGTAATGCGTGACAGCACATTGTTATCTGGCGATACGTGCGTGGCAAAGAGGCCAGCGGGCAAGCCAGAAGCGCCGGCACCCAATGCATGCGCTTTGTCGAGCACTTCAACTTGCCAGCCTCTGAGCGCCAAACTGTGAGCCACAGCCGAGCCTGCTAAACCTGCGCCAATGACAATGGCATCAACTTGAGGTTTTGACTTCGCAATGTTAAAAGCTTTGGCACGATGACGCAGTGCGGTTTTCACTTCCCAAGTTGGACGATAACAAGCTGATGATCTTGACTCATCCAAAATGAAGCCAACACTTTGAAGCTCATTGACGAGAGTGTCTTGGGCGAAACGCCATTTGATTTGAGACCCTACTTGAGACAATCGTGCCAAAGTTTTGGCGCTCCATGTCGCTAGGTTGTCAACGCAAATGCTGTCTGCCGCGATGTCAATTTCTTTGGCAATATGGGGTGCTGCGCCAATGCACAAAGTCAATTGAACGCATCCACCTTCAAAAGAAATTCGGTGAACGCCGGGCAGCAGGCCATAGCAAACTTGCGCCAGCTCAGTGGGAAGGTCTGTGGGTGCTTCGCTGGTGAAGGCGGTGAAAAAAAGACGGGGTGCTGAGTTAGGATTTGATTGCCAAACTTTGACAGCTTCAAGAAAAGACTCGCCGCGCCCAAACGAGGTTTCTAGAGCGTGCCAAGTTGTTTGGCACGCGGTTCTGCTTTTCCAATGACTGGCGTGAAAATTAGGGGGTGGTGGGAGGGACATAACCTTGGGCGGCATCGGCGCCAGATCCAAAGAAATGGTTCTCCATTTGACGGGCCAAGTACTGACGAGCGCGAGCGTCTGCCAAATTCAAGCGATTTTCGTTGACCAACATGGTTTGGTGCTTAAGCCAGGCAGCCCAAGCTTCTTTGCTGACGTTTTCCCAAATGCGTTTGCCCAAGTCACCAGGATAGGGTGGAAAGTCTAGCCCTTCGGCTTCGGTTTCCAATTTGATGCATTTAACTGTGCGCGCCATGATGTTCCTTGATTTATTCTAAAGATGAAGTGGGTATAGGGATATAAAATTATTGTATTTCCATTACAGGCCAATAAGCTTGAAAATGGCTTGTTTTGTTTATATCCTTAAGTTTTATGAGTGCATTTTTAGAAGAAAAAGTCCTGAGTGTTCATCACTGGACAGATCGTTTGTTCAGTTTCACCACCACGCGCGATCAGGCGCTTCGCTTTTCCAATGGCCATTTCACCATGATTGGCCTGAGGGGTGACAACGGTAAACCCTTGTTGCGCGCCTACAGCATTGCCAGTGCCAATTATGAAGAGCACCTTGAATTTTTGAGCATCAAAGTTCAAGACGGGCCCTTAACTTCTAAATTGCAACACATTCAAGTGGGCGACACCATAGTGGTCGGACGCAAACCCACAGGCACACTGCTCATTGATTACCTCACGCCCGCAAAACGTTTGTACCTGATTGGCACTGGCACGGGCCTGGCACCTTATATGAGCATCATTCGCGATCCCGAAACCTACGAGCGATTTGAGCAAGTGGTCTTGGTGCATGGTGTGCGAGAAGTGAAAGAGTTGGCCTACCACGACTACATCACCAAAGAACTCCCTCAAAATGAGTTTCTAGGCGAGATGGTCAGCAAGCAACTGTTGTACTACCCCACCGTCACGCGTGAAGCGTTTGAGCATCAAGGCCGAGTGACAGAGTTGCTTGAAAACGGCACCATCAGTTCAGACCTCGGCATTCCTGTTTTAAATCCCGCAGAAGATCGGGTCATGATTTGTGGCAGCCCTGAAATGTTGCGCGACCTCAAAGCATTGTGTGAAAAACGCGGCTTTGTAGAAGGCAATACCAGTATCCCTGGGCAGTTCGTGATAGAACGTGCTTTTGTTGAAAGCTAATTCTTGAAAAATTTATCGACGCAGCGTTGGCTTGCCCTGCTTGCTGCAGGGTGCTTGGCCATGTTGGCATTTGGCATTGTTTATTTGCAAAACCATTTGGGCTTAGAGCCTTGCCCCATGTGCATTGTTCAGCGCTACGCCCTGATCGGTGTCATTGTGTGGTGTCTTTTGGGTATCAGCTCAAATGCGCCGGTGCGCACATTGGCCATGACATGGCTCATTGCAATCACTTCGGGTTTTGGAGCCTTCGTGGCTGCGCGTCAATCTTGGCTTCAGTGGTACCCACCCGAGGTGGTGTCTTGCGGCCGCGATTTTTACGGCATGATTGAAAACTTCCCGCTTCAGCGAGCCATTCCCATGATTTTCAAGGGCAGTGGCGATTGCACCAAAATCGATTGGATATTTCTGGGGGGCTCTATCGCCAATTGGTCGTTTGCCGTTTTCATGGGCATCTTTTTTCTGATGATCTATCTGCGACTGCGCGACGGCTTGTTTAGAACGCATTCAAACCTAGAAAGCTTAGAACCCCTTAGCTGAGTTTTTTAACCAGCACTTGGCTGCGACGGTCCCAGTTGTATTTGCGCTTGCGGCCCTCGGGCAACCAGTCGGGGTCCATTTGAACAAATCCGCGCTTGATGAACCAATGCATGGTGCGAGTGGTGAGTACAAAAATACTGTCCAAGCCCATGGCGCGAGCCCGCTGCTCTACACGCTTCAATATTTTTTCGCCATCACCTTGGCCCTGCGATTGGGGTGATACCGTGAGGGCCGCCATCTCGGCGGTCTTGGCTTCGGCATAGGGGTAGAGCGCAGCACAGGCAAAGATCACCCCATCGTGCTCAATGATGGTGTAGTGGTCAACATCGCGTTCAATTTCTGTTCGGTTGCGCTTCACCAAGGTGCCATCGTTTTCGAAGGGCTCAATCAGTTGAAGAATGCCGCCAACATCGTCCGAAGTGGCTTCTCTTAATTCTTCCAGTTTTTCATCAATCACCATGGTGCCAATGCCATCGTGCACATAAATTTCTAGCAACAAGGCCCCATCGACTGCAAACGGCAAGATGTGACTGCGTTCAACGCCTTCCTTGCAAGCCTTCACGCAGTGTTGTAAATAAAAACCGATGTCAGTAGGCGTGAGCGCTGGGGGCAGTTTTTTCAACAAACTTTCTGCAGCAGCCAAAGGCAACTCGGTGTCAATGGGATTGTCTTCAGATTCAGGCTCTTCAGGGTTGATGCGCAGACCCGGAATTTCGGTCAAGAAAATAAGTTTATCGGCTTGAAGTTCAATGGCCACGCTGGTGGCCACTTCTTCCATCGACAAATTAAAAGCTTCACCCGTTGGCGAAAAACCAAAGGGCGAGAGCAAAACCATGGCGCCCATTTTGAGGGTCTGGGTAATGCCAGCGACGTCAACTTTGCGAACCAGACCTGAGTGCTGAAAATCTACGCCATCGACAATGCCAACTGGGCGTGCGGTCAGAAAATTACCACTGATCACTCGCACCGTAGAACCTGCCATGGGCGTGTTGGGCAAGCCTTGGCTGAAGGCCGCTTCAATTTCATAGCGCAGTTGGCCGGCGGCTTCTTGCGCGCAATCTAGGGCCACATCGTCAGTGATGCGAATGCCTTGAGAGTATTTGGGGACATGACCCTTGGCCATGAGTTGCTCATTCACTTGAGGCCTAAAGCCATGGACCAGCACAATCTTCACGCCCATGCTTTGAATCAAGGCCAAATCTTGGGCCAAGTGTTGCAGCTTGCCGGCTGCGATGGCTTCACCTGCAATGCCCACCACAAAGGTTTTGCCACGGTGCATGTGGATGTAGGGTGCCACCGAGCGAAACCAAGGTACGAAGGTGAAGTTAAAGACAGTAG
>CALCBL010000048.1 GCA_937897495.1 uncultured Burkholderiales bacterium | reverse complement strand
GTGACAGCGCAGCGGTTCAAAGTGGACGCCAATGGGCAAGCACTCAAAAGCTGTCAGTTTGTTGGATTCGATTTTTACAAGAATATTCTGGGCATCCAATCAAGCAGTGCTGCAGGCCCTGTTGATCAAAAACTGCCAACCGATGGGCACAATGAGTTTCTGAATGCGCTCTCATTTACCTTGCTTTACACAGCCGTTACCACGCCATTTATCTTGTTAATCGGGTTGGTGCTTGCCTTGGTGACGCAAAAGATCAGTGACCGTTTTAAAGGCTTGGTCATTTCAATGGCGCTTTTGCCTTTCATCATCACACCCGTGGTGGGCGCTCTGGCTATCAAGTGGCTGTTTCGTGACGATGGTCTTGTGTTCAACTTACTAAGCCATGTGGGCGTTCAGATTTATTGGATGTCTGAGGCATGGTCGGCCAAATTGCTTGTTATTTTTTATGGTGTCTGGCACGTATCACCCTTTGCCTTTATTGTCTTATATGCAGGTCTACAGGGGGTGCCGCAAGACTCTATAGAGGCGGCCAGGCTAGACGGCGCGTCTAAATTGCAGATTCTTTGGTTTGTCACCTTGCCACACCTAGCACCTTTGACTATTTTCATCACACTCATTCATCTCATGGACTCTTATCGTGTTTTTGAACCGATTCTTGTCTTGACTCAAGGGGTGTTCACAACCAGTGTGCAATTTCTAACCTATTCAATTTTGCTAGATGAAAGTAATCCTTACAAAGCCAGTGCGGCTTCAGTGTTAACGCTGGTTGGAATCGGTTTCTTATTGGCACCCTTGCTTAAAAGAACTTGGAATGAGCAGCGAAATGCTCGCTAAATTGAACATGTCCAAAAAATTCAATCTGTCTAGATCTGCCTTGTACGTAGCCTTGTTTGCTTGGCTCATTCTGAATTGTTTGCCCATTTTATGGATGGGCGTTATTTCTTTCAGAGACTACATCGACGCATTTTCGCCATCACTCAGCTTCAATGTTCCGTTGACTTTCGCAAACTACAGCAACTTATGGATTGACAACAAGTTTTATCAAAATTTTTACAACACTTGTTTTGTCACGTTTTTTGTTGTCTTAATTTCACTGTCAATCGGGTGCTTGGCTGGCTATGGATTAAGTCGTTACAAAGGCAGAATTGGTTTTATCTTGTTGCTTGTAGCGCTCGCGTTTCGCGCTATTCCTCATTCCACATTGCTGCCATCTTTTTTTACAATGTTTGATGCGCTTGGAATTCGGAACTCAAGCTTCACTCTCATTCTGGTCTTGGTTTCCATCAATCAGCCTTTCACAATTTGGATGCTCCGGTCTTTTTTCATTCATATTCCAACAGAATTAGACGAGGCCGCACAAATGGATGGGTGCTCAAGTTTTCAGGCCTTTTTCAAGGTCATTGTTCCCGTCATGTGGCCAGGCATTGTCACAACCGGTCTGTTTAGCTTTCTATTGGCCTACAACGACTTTCTGCTCAGTTCAGCACTTACCAATACAGAGATGATGACCATGCCAGCTGCAATAGCCAACTCTATTCATGCTGAAAGCGAGTCGTTTTTAATGCAAGGCATTGCCGGAGCCGTCAGCATCACCATTCCATTGATTTTACTGATCGCCATTTTCCAAAAGCAAATTGTTTCAGGCCTGACACAAGGTGCTGTCAAGGGTTAATGCACTTTTTTACAGAGTTTTTCAAATGAGTCAAATGTCTTCAACTTCAAGCCCAAGTGCCACGTTACTTGCCGAGCAATTGGCGCAATGTAAATCTGATGTGTGGCGTTTTATTCAACAAAGTCCAGGCCATCAAATGCGAAATGCATTTGAAAGCATGGTCAAGCCCGATGCATCTTGGCATGTGTTTCATCCAATCAACGAACTCAAGTCTGCGCAAGAAGCGGTTGATCATTTTTATGAGCCTCTGCTGACTGCATTTCCAGACATGCAGCGAAACACAG
>CALCBL010000047.1 GCA_937897495.1 uncultured Burkholderiales bacterium | reverse complement strand
CGCGCAACCGATGTGCCCACTTATGTGGAATATGGCGGTGCCGATTTGGGCGTGACCGGCAAAGACACCCTGATTGAGCATGGCGGCCAGGGCTTGTACCAGCCCCTGGATTTGCAAATTGCCAAGTGCCGCATGAGTGTGGCTGTGCGTGCCGATTTCGATTACGCATCTGCTGTGAAATCGGGTTCGCGCCTCAAAGTGGCCACCAAATACACCAGCATTGCGCGCGAATTTTTTGCGCAAAAAGGTGTCCACGTTGACCTGATCAAGCTCTACGGCAGCATGGAATTGGCGCCGCTCACAGGTTTGGCCGACGCCATCGTTGACTTGGTATCGACGGGAAGCACCCTGAAGGCCAATCACCTGATTGAAGTTGAGCGCATCATGGAAATCAGCTCAAGGTTGGTGGTCAATCAAGCCTCATTGAAGTTGAAACAAGAACCTATTCGCGCCATCATTGATGCTTTTGCAAGCGCAGTGGCAACGCGTGCTGCTGCCAAAGCTTAAGGCCTGTTGCGCAGTATTCTGAACAGCACTACTTCACCACTACAAATTAGACTCATGACCACGCTAGTTGCCAAAGCATTGCGTTTGAAAACGACCGATACAGATTTTGAAGCCGCGTTTCAAAAACGTTTGCATTGGTCTGCAGACGCTGATGCGGCCATTGAATCGCGTGTTGCTGAAATTTTGGCAGATGTTCAGCAACGGGGCGATCTTGCCGTGTTGGAATACACGCAGCGCTTTGATGGCCTCAAAGCCGACAGCATGCAGCAACTGGTGCTTTCGCAAGCAGAGTTGAAAGCAGCGTTTGAATCTTTGCCCCTGGTTCAAAAAGATGCACTGCAAGCTGCTGCCAAGCGAGTGCGAAGCTACCACGAGGCGCAGAAAAAAGCCTCTGGCGAAAGCTGGTCTTACAAAGACGAAGACGGCACCTTGTTGGGTCAAAAAGTCACACCCCTAGACCGTGT
The DNA here is from genome assembly GCA_937897495.1 of uncultured Burkholderiales bacterium. Lineage (GTDB taxonomy): Bacteria > Pseudomonadota > Gammaproteobacteria > Burkholderiales > Burkholderiaceae_C > Limnohabitans_A. The sequence goes on along the minus strand of CALCBL010000047.1, from coordinate 8,207 downwards.
TGGCATTTATGTGCCAGGCGGCAAGGCCGCTTATCCCTCGTCCGTTTTGATGAACGCCATCCCTGCGCATGTGGCAGGTGTTGAAGAGATCATCATGGTGGTCCCCACGCCCCAGGGCGTGAAAAATGCGCTGGTGCTGGCCGCCGCCTATGTGGCGGGTGTGTCGCGAGCTTTCACCATTGGCGGTGCACAGGCGGTGGCCGCATTGGCCTATGGTACGGCCACAGTTCCCAAAGTCGACAAAATAACCGGCCCTGGCAACGCGTACGTGGCCAGCGCCAAAAAACGCGTGTTTGGCACCGTGGGCATTGACATGATTGCAGGCCCCAGCGAAATTTTGGTCTTGGCCGATGGCACCACGCCCCCTGAATGGGTGGCCATGGATTTATTTTCTCAAGCTGAGCACGATGAGTTGGCGCAAAGCATTTTGTTGTGCCCAGATGCCGACTACATCGACAAAGTTCAGGCGGCCATAGACCAACTGCTTCCCACATTGCCGCGCGCAGCCATCATTGCCAAATCCATGAACGACCGCGGCGCCCTCATTCAAACCCGCAGCATGCAAGAGGCCTGCGAAATCAGCAATCGCATTGCCCCCGAGCACTTGGAAGTGTCCAGTCGCAATCCCCATGAGTGGGAGCCGCTGCTCAAGCATGCGGGCGCTATTTTCTTGGGTGCATTCACCAGCGAGTCTTTGGGTGATTACTGCGCAGGACCCAACCATGTGTTGCCTACCAGCGGCACTGCGCGCTTTTCTTCCCCCTTGGGTGTTTACGATTTTCAAAAGCGCTCTAGCCTCATAGAGGTGAGTGAGAAGGGCGCACAAACGCTGGGCAAAATTGCAGCGGAACTGGCTTACGGCGAGGGCTTGCAAGCGCACGCCCGTGCAGCAGAGTTGCGCTTAACCCCCGTACCGCCTCAAAGAAAAACACCATGAGTCCAAACCAAACCCCCGCCCCTTGGCTGAAACACATTCGCCAAGACGTGCAGTCCATGCACGCTTATGCCGTCCAAGATTCAACAGGGATGGTCAAGCTCGATGCCATGGAGAATCCCTTCAGCTTGTCCCCTGAATTGCAAAAGCAATTGGGCGAACGTCTGGGTGCTTTGGCCCTCAATCGTTATCCCGGTCACCGCATCAATGTGTTGCGCTCAGAACTGGCCAAATATGTGCAAATGCCAGAAGGCTTTGACATCATGTTGGGCAACGGGTCGGATGAACTGATCACGCTCCTATCAGTGGCCTGTGATGTGCCCGGAGCCAGCATTTTGGCGCCACTGCCTGGCTTTGTGATGTACGCCATGAGTGCGCAATTGCAAGGTGTGACATTTCACGGCGTGCCACTGACTGCCAACTTCGAGTTAGACGAGGCGGCCATGTTGAGTGCCATTGCAACGCACAAACCAGCAGTGGTGTACTTGGCCTACCCCAACAACCCAACGGGCACACTTTGGAACGCCGACGCCATTGAGCGCATTGTGCTGGCCCAAGGTCAGCAAGGCGGCTTGATCGTGATGGATGAAGCCTATCAACCTTTTGCAAGTCAAACCTACATGGACCAAATTGCCCGCCATGGTCATGTGCTGCTCATGCGAACCTTGTCTAAATTTGGTTTGGCAGGCGTGCGCCTTGGCTACATGGTCGGCCCCAAGGCCTTGATTGCAGAAATCGACAAAGTTCGCCCGCCCTACAACATCAGTGTTTTAAATTGCGAATGCGCGCTGTTTGCTTTGGAACACGCTGAGGTTTTTGCCCAGCAGGCGGCTCAAATTCGAGAAGAACGTGAAAAACTCAGCCATTCATTGGCCTTGTTGCCAGGGGTGCAAGTCTTCCCCAGTCAGGCCAATATGCTCTTGGTTCGTATGCCAGACGCCACAAAGTGCTTCGAAGGTATGAAGTTGAAAGGCATTTTGGTCAAGAACGTTTCTAAAATGCATCCATTGCTCACCAACTGTTTGCGCCTCACTGTCGGAACCCCTGCAGAAAACGCCCACATGTTGGCAGCACTCAAGGAATCTTTATGAGCACACCCCGCGTTGCTGAAGTCACGCGCAACACTGCAGAAACTCAAATCAGAGTCAAAGTCAATTTGGACGGCACCGGCCAAGCCAACTTGTCTACGGGCATTGGTTTTTTTGACCACATGCTCGATCAAATTGCACGCCATGGCCTGATTGACTTGGACATCCAAGCCAAGGGTGACCTGCACATCGATGGGCATCACACCGTTGAAGATGTCGGCATCACTTTGGGTCAAGCCGTTGCCAAAGCCATGGGCGATAAAAAAGGACTGCGCCGTTACGGACATGCGTATGTGCCTTTAGACGAAGCCTTGTCTCGCGTGGTCATTGATCTTTCGGGGCGTCCTGGCTTGGTCAATCACGTGCCATTCACCAGCGGCATGGTCGGCGGCTTCGACACCCAGCTCATGCACGAATTTTTTCAAGGCTTCGTGAACCATGCCTTGGTCACCCTGCACATTGACAACTTGCGTGGCGACAATGCGCACCACCAAGCCGAAACCGTGTTCAAAGCTTTTGCGCGCGCGCTGCGTGCAGCGCTTGAAATTGATCCTCGTTCTGTTGGCGTCATTCCTTCAACCAAGGGCTCGCTCTGAGCATGTCCCCCAATTCAGTGGCGGTGGTGGATTACGGCATGGGCAATTTGCGTTCAGTGGCCCAAGCAGTCATTCATGCCGCTCAAGACACTGGCGTAGAAGTGAAAATCACTTCCAACCCTCAAGATGTGCGAGACGCCACCCGTGTTGTATTGCCCGGTCAAGGGGCTATGCCAGATTGCATGCGCGAATTGCGCGACTCGGGTTTGCTTGAGGCGGTGCTAGATGCTGCAGCCAAAAAGCCTTTGTTTGGTGTGTGTGTCGGCATGCAGATGTTGCTGGACCACAGTGATGAGGGCGATGTGCCAGGGCTTGGCCTTCTTCCTGGCAAGGTGGTCAAGTTTGATCTGGCCGGCAAAATGCAAGCCGATGGCAGCCGCTTCAAAGTGCCTCAAATGGGCTGGAATCAGGTCAATTTTTGCTCACATGAGGCTGCCCAGCATCCGATTTGGGGCAAGATTCCCAATGGCAGCTATTTCTATTTTGTACACAGTTTTTACGCAAAACCCGATAATGCAAGCCATGTTGCTGCAGAAACTGATTACGGCGGCTTGTTTGCCTGTGCCATTGCGCGCGATAATTTGTTTGCCACGCAGTTCCACCCAGAAAAAAGTGCTGACCAAGGTTTGGCCCTGTATCGGAACTTTTTGCACTGGCAGCCCTGATTTTTGACGACTTTTCTAATTTCATTTTTCTTCACTCTAGCGCTACCCCTTAGCCATGATTCTGATACCTGCAATTGATCTCAAAGACGGCCATTGCGTTCGCCTCAAACAAGGCGACATGGACCAAGCCACCACTTTTGGTGAGGACCCTGCGGCCATGGCCCAAAGCTGGCTCGACAAAGGCGCAAGGCGTTTGCACTTGGTCGACCTCAATGGGGCCTTTGCGGGCAAGCCGCAAAACTTCGCGGCCATCAAATCCATCCTGAAAGCTGTGGGGGGCGAAATTCCTGTTCAACTGGGTGGTGGTATTCGAGATCTAGACACCATCGAGAAATACATCGACGGCGGTTTGCGTTACGTCATCATCGGCACAGCTGCGGTCAAAAATCCCGGCTTCTTGCGCGATGCCTGCAGTGCCTTTGGCGGCCACATCATTGTGGGCCTCGATGCCAAAGACGGCAAAGTGGCCACCGACGGTTGGAGCAAGCTCACCGGCCACGAAGTGGTCGACCTGGCCAAAAAATTTGAAGACTGGGGCGTCGAGTCCATCATTTACACCGACATTGGCCGCGATGGCATGCTGAGTGGCATCAACATTGATGCCACAGTCAAGTTGGCCCAAGCCCTCACCATTCCGGTCATTGCGTCTGGCGGTTTGTCCAACATGGCCGACATCGAGCAGCTTTGTGCTGTGGAAGATGAAGGCGTTGAAGGTGTTATTTGCGGCCGCGCCATTTACTCTGGCGACCTCGACTTCCAAGCAGCCCAGGCGCGGGCCGATGAACTTAACGACTGACAGCCTGCAGGGTCATGCGGGATGGCGTTGGTCATTGCCGCAAGGAGACAGCGTGTTTGTGTCCCAGCAAGGTGCACAGGTGTTGTCATGGCAGGCGAGCCATCGCGAGCGATTGTATTTAAGCCCCACTTCCGTTTGTGATGGCACCACGGCCATTCGCGGCGGCATTCCGGTTTGCTTTCCTCAATTCAACCAACGCGGCACTTTGCCCAAACATGGTTTTGCGCGCAACATGGCTTGGCGTTTGCTAAACGAGCAAAGCCAGGGGCCGGAAAAAGTTTTTGAGTTGTCAGACAATGCGCAAACCCAAGCCGTATGGCCCTTCAAATTTAAAGCACAACTTAAGGTCTCGCTGGCTGCTCGAAGTTTGAAAGTTCAACTCACTGTTGAAAATACAGGGCATCAAACGCTTAGCTTTACAGGCGCCTTGCACACTTACTTTGACGTGAGTCACATTGACCAAGTCAGCTTGCATGGCCAAGCCCATCAATCAGAGTGGGATGCTGTGAGCGACACGCACCAAGCATGCCTAGGCCAACTCACATTCAAAACCGAATTTGATCGGGTCTACGACGTGGCCCCTGAAAAACAGCCCACTTGGGTTTTGCACGATGGCCATGAACAACTGCACATTGCACAAAGCGACTCATGGGGTCAAAGCGTGGTTTGGAATCCGGGTGCTGAAAAATGCAGCCAACTGACAGACATGCCCGCACTGGGCTATCAAGGCATGTTGTGCGTTGAAGCAGCGCGCGTTACGTCATCCATCGAAGTCCCGCCCTCCCAGCAATGGGAAGCTTGGCAACAATTCACCGTTTAAATACCATGCTAGCCAAACGCATCATTCCTTGCCTTGACGTCACGGGCGGCCGTGTGGTCAAAGGCGTTAATTTTGTAGAACTTCGCGACGCAGGCGACCCCGTCGAAATTGCGGCCAGATACAACGAACAAGGCGCCGATGAACTCACTTTTTTGGACATCACTGCCACCAGCGATGGCCGCGATCTGATTCTTCACATCATTGAGGCAGTGGCCTCACAGGTTTTCATTCCCCTCACAGTGGGCGGTGGTGTCAGAAGCGTTGAAGATGTGCGCCGCTTGCTCAACGCGGGCGCCGACAAAACCAGTTTCAATTCGGCGGCCATTGCCAACCCCCAAGTCATTCGCGATGCGTCGCAAAAGTATGGCGCCCAGTGCATCGTGGTGGCCATTGATGCCAAACGCCGTCAGGGCGAGGCCATCCAGTTGCGCGGTGAAGGCTGGGACGTATACAGCCATGGCGGTCGGCAAAACACGGGCTTAGACGCAGTTCAGTGGGCGGCCAAGATGGCCGAGTTTGGCGCTGGCGAAATTTTGCTCACCAGCATGGACCGCGATGGCACCAAGTCGGGCTTTGATTTGGCCCTGACCAAAGCCGTGAGCGATGCGGTGCAAGTGCCCGTCATTGCTTCGGGCGGTGTGGGAAATTTGGACCATTTGGCCGATGGCGTGCAGCAGGGCGGGGCCGATGCCGTGCTGGCCGCCAGCATTTTTCACTACGGCGAATACACGGTTCAGGAGGCCAAGCAGCGCATGCGCGAGCGGGGAATTCCTGTCCGTTTGTAAACAAACGCCTGTTCAAGCCTTCGACAAGTGGTAGATTCAGCGCATGAATTGGCTTGATCAAATTAAATGGGACGCGCAGGGCTTGGTGCCCGTCATCGCACAAGAGGCCAGCACCGGCGATGTGCTGATGTTCGCTTGGATGAACCGCGAGGCGCTTGAAAAAACCGCCGAACTCAAGCGCGCGGTGTATTTCAGCCGATCACGCAACAAACTGTGGTTCAAAGGCGAAGAGTCTGGCCATGTGCAAACCGTGCATGACATGCGATTAGACTGCGACAACGATGTGGTGCTCCTCAAGGTCACACAACTGGGACATGAGCCCGGCATTGCCTGCCATACCGGCCGTCACAGTTGTTTCTTTCAGTCGTATCAAAATGGCGAATGGGTCGCCACCGAGCCGGTTTTGAAAGACCCCGAAACCATTTACAAGTGAGCACTTGTTGCCAAAATCATGAGTTCTACCGATGCCTTGGCCCGCTTAGCGGCCGTGATTGAAAGTCGCAAACCGGCCAACGGCGGCGACCCCGAAAAAAGTTATGTGGCCCGCCTGCTGCACAAAGGGCCAGACGCTTTTTTGAAAAAAATTGGCGAAGAAGCCACAGAAACTGTGATGGCTGCCAAAGACATGGACCACGGCGGCGATGCTCACAAACTGGTGGGCGAGGTGGCTGACTTGTGGTTTCACAGCATGATTGCCTTGGCACACTATGGCTTGTCACCCGCCGATGTGGTGGCCGAACTCAGCCGGCGTGAGGGCTTGAGTGGCCTGGAGGAAAAAGCCCTGCGCAAAGCAGAACAACGTGAACAATCAGGTGAATGATGCAAGACCCTAACTGCCTCTTCTGCAAAATCATTGCGGGAAAAATCCCCTCCAAGAAAGTCTTTGAAGACGAGCATGTGTATGCTTTTCATGACATTGCGCCTTGGGCACCCATCCATTTCTTGATGGTCCCCAAGCTGCATATTCCTTCAATGGCTCAAATAACCTCAGAACATTCGGCCTTAATGGGCCATTTATTGGGTTTGGCCCCCAAACTTGCGTTGGAGCAAGGGTGCCGCCCTTACCCAGAGGGTGGTTACAGAATTGTGACCAATACCGGATCTGAAGGCGGACAAGAAATTCACCATTTGCATTTCCATGTCATGGGCGGCCCGCGTCCTTGGCTTCGGGGTTAAACGCTTAGAATCACCAATCATTGTTAGGAGACATTCATGGGTTCATTTTCTATTTGGCACTGGCTAGTTGTTTTGCTGATCGTGGTCATGGTTTTTGGCACTAAAAAGCTCAGAAACATGGGCTCTGATTTGGGTGGTGCCGTCAAAGGATTCAAAGACGGCATGAAAGATCCAAATGCCCCTGCGGCCACCGAAGAAAAACCGGCCGCTCAAGTAGCCGCTTCGACCACGGCTGAAAAAACCACGATCGACGTGGAAGCCAAGACAAAGTCCTGATTTGATCGATCTCGGCATTTCCAAAATAGCCCTCATTGGGGTGGTGGCGCTGATCGTCATCGGCCCTGAGAAGTTGCCGCGCGTGGCGCGCACCTTGGGCAGTATGTTGGGCAAGGCTCAGCGTTACATCTCCGATGTCAAGGCTGAGGTCAATCGCACCATGGATTTGGATGAGCTGAAAAAAATGAAGGAATCGATGGAGAGTGCTGCTCGAGACGTAGAAGGCTCTGTTCAGACAACGGCCATCGACTTTGAAAAACAGTGGAATGAAACCACAGCGGGGCTGACCACAGAAACCAATCACACGCCGTGGGTACCGCCACCGCCTGTGTACAAGCACCCTGGTAAAAAGTTTCGTTTAAAGCAGGCCGCAGTGCCTCAGTGGTACAAATCGCGTGCGGGTGTGCGAACCAAAACATTGTCGGGTGCTGCCAGAGTGGCGCGCTACCGGCCCACCAGATTAGGTTAATTTGTAGTGTCCGATCCAACCCCTAAGCCCGAAGACGAACTGGCCGGCACAGAACAGCCCTTCGTGACGCATTTAATGGAGCTGCGCGACAGGTTGGTACGCGCCATGGCGGGTATCGGCATTGCAGCCGCCATTTTGGCCTTATTTCCTGGACCTGCAGAGCTTTACGACCTGCTTGCCGCCCCCTTGGTGGCCAATTTGCCTGCAGGTGCAACCTTGATTGCCACCTCGGTCATCTCGCCTTTCATGGTGCCCATCAAAATCTTGTTCATGGCGGCATTTTTGTTGGCCTTGCCCGTGGTTCTCTACCAAGTCTGGGCCTTCATTGCCCCTGGCCTTTACACCCATGAAAAACGCCTGGTCATGCCATTGGTCATTTCTAGCACCTTGTTGTTTTTTATTGGCGTGGCATTTTGTTATTTCTTTGTCTTTGGACAGGTGTTCAAATTCATTCAAAGCTTTGCGCCCAAAAGCATCACAGCAGCGCCAGACATTGAAGCCTATTTGGGTTTTGTTCTGAGCATGTTCTTGGCGTTTGGCTTGGCCTTTGAAGTGCCCATCGCGGTGGTGGTTTTGGCGCGTTTGAAAGTGGTTAGCATTGA
>CALCBL010000046.1 GCA_937897495.1 uncultured Burkholderiales bacterium | reverse complement strand
GCCAAAGATTTTTCCCAACCCTACGCCCTTTGTATCGTTTGAGCTGCAAATGCGCACACCGCGCAATTTGATGCCACGTTATTCCGTACAAAACATCAACGATGTGCAGATGAAAGATTTGTATGCGTTTATGGAAAACATGCGCAGCAGCCCCTCAGTGGCCCAAATTCCGCTGCTTCAAAACGCAATGCGATAAAGACAAGGCTGGGCCCCGCCCTGACGAAATACCGTCAGCAGCCCGCGCAAACTGGCTTTAGCGAGCCTGGCATACTACATCCAACAACGCAGGTCGGCCTTGTTTGACCTCTGCAAGCGCACGCTGTAACGCACCTTTAAGTTGCGCTGGATCTTTGATAGGACCTTCGGCCCAAACGCCATGGCCTTGTGCAATTTTGGCGTAATCGATGTCGGGGTTGCGCAAGCTGTTGCCAATCCAAGCTTGGTCGGTGCGGCGGTTGTGCAAAGCAGCCATGCGCTGCAAGTGCATCACCTCTTGGTAATAACCACCGTTGTTGTGCATGACCATGAGCAACGGAATTTTGTGATGCGCGGCGGTCCATAAAGCGCCTGGCGCATACAACAAGTCACCATCGGGTTGAAAGTTGACGGTGATGCGCCCTAGTGCCTTGTTGGCCAACGCAGCACCCACGGATGCAGGCAGGCCATAACCCACACCTTGTCCGCCCGAGCCGCCCAACATTTGGTGGTAATCGGTCGTAGGCCACAACTTGCGTGCCCAAGAAATGCGATCACTGACGGCCAAGCACCAAGGCTCGTTTTTAATCACTTCGTATGTTTCCATGGCCAAGCGCGCTGTGCTGATGGGTGACGCATCCCAACCCAGTGCTGCGCCTTCTTTGGCAGATTTAAGTTGTTGGTCCCACCGTTTTTTCATGGGCTCACGGCGCGCTTCAAAGCTGGTTTTTTGCGCTGCTGTGGCATTTTTCAAAATGTAGTCGGTGAGGATGGGCATAGAAGCTTGCGCCTCTCCTGGGATGGCCATCTCGACTGACAAAAATCTTTGGAAGTCTTGGTAGTTGGAACGTATAGAAACATCGTTCATGCCAATGGTAATGATTTTCACATCGGGCTTGGCTTCAGGGCGAACTGTTTTAAAGGGGTCGCTCAGGCTATTGACTTGGCCCCAAGGGTCGTAAACCTCGAGCATCAAAATGACGTCTGCTTCACGCACCAAGGCGCGCTTTTGATCGCTTAAGCACAGATGGTGCATGCTGGGAAAATTCATGCGCGCGCCCAAATCAACCACGGGAGCTTGCAAGCTTTCTGCCAACTTCACCAAAGCCTTCACGCCCTCCTGGTTGCGCGCTGCGCGGTCTGCCAAGATCACTGGGTTCTTCGCATTCAACAAAAGCTTAGCGGCTTCTTGCAGTGCGCCCGTGTCGCCTTGTAGGGGTAGCGCGGGCCGAAGCTTGGGAATGCTGGGTGGCTTGCCATGAATGGCATCTTCTTGCAGATCAATGTCGGCCATGATGACCACGGGGCCCATCTGGCCTGTGGTGGCCACACGGTAGGCCCGCACAGTAGATTCTGCAAAGTGTTGCAAAGAGCCCGGTGCGTCATCCCACTTGAGATAGTCGCGCAACATCAAGGCGGGGTCTTGCACCGAATGCGACCATTCCGTGCCAGGTCTGCGCTTGTCGGCATCGATGCCGTTGCCGCCAAACATGATGACAGGCACCCG
>CALCBL010000045.1 GCA_937897495.1 uncultured Burkholderiales bacterium | reverse complement strand
CCACATTGGGCAACACATGCTCCCAAGTAATGGCCCATTTGGTTTTGCCTGCGGCCCTGGCTGCCAAGGTGAAATCGCGCGACCACACGGCATTGGCGGCGCCCCGCGTGATGCGCGCAAACACAGGGATGTTGAAAATACCAATGGCGGTGATACTCACCACCAAGCCCGGTCCATAGATGGCCGTGAGCAAAATGGCTGAGAGCAAAGCGGGAAAAGCAAAGGTGAAGTCGGCTGCGCGCATCACCACCTCTTCGACCCAGCCGCGTTGGGCCGATGCCAATAAGCCCAGCGGCACACCCAAGCCCAAGCCAATGCCCACGGCTATGAAACCGACCAGCAAAGAGTTTTGACTGCCCACCAACAAGAGTGACGCAATGTCTCGCCCTAGACTGTCTGTGCCAAACCAATGTTGGGCACTGGGCCCCGCCAATTTGTTGGGGATGTCAATGTCACCAACGGGGTAGGGCGACCAAAACAAGGACACTGCTGCGCTGATTACAAGCAACAAAACGATGGCAGCTCCCACCGCAAAACTGTGGTGCTTCAAGGCACGCTGCGTCATGCGTTGAAAGGTTTGCGGTGTACTCATACAGCGGGTGTACCTGTTTTCAAACGCGGGTCAATCCAGGCATAAAGTAGATCGATGAAAAAATTGATCAAAATGACCATGGCCGAAAGCAACATGACCACGTCGCGCACCACAATCAAATCGCGGTTGGCAATGGCCTGAAAAATGAGGCGACCAATGCCCGGCAATACAAACACATTTTCAATGACGATAGCGCTGGTAATCAGATTGCCAAATTGCAAACCCATGACCGTGACCACAGGAATCATGGCGTTGCGCAGTACGTGTCGCCACAACACTTGCTGCTTAGACAAGCCCTTGGCGCGTGCAGTGCGCACGTAGTCTTCAGACATCGATTCAATGACCGCCGAACGCGTGACCCGTGTGAGGATGGCGGTTTGAACGGCTGCCAATGCGATGGCCGGCAATATCAGTGCTGCAGTGCCTGCCCACAAGCCGCCGCCATCTTCCTCAGACCAGCCTGGAAATCCGCCCGCACTGACCCATTGAAGGTGCACTGCAAAAAGCAAGATCAACAAAATGGCCAACCAAAAATTAGGCAAAGCCAAACCCAGTTGGCTGAGTGTCATCACGCCTATATCGCCTTTGGAATTTTGTTTGGAGGCGGCATACACACCCAGACACAAGGCCATGAGGATGGTGATGCTCATGGCCATGATGGCCAATGGCAAGGTGACGTGCATGCGCTCCATCATGAGCACCGCTGTGGGCGTGTCGTACGAAATACTCATACCCGATTGGCCCTGAAGCAAGCCACCCACCCATTCAACATACCGCGAGAAGGCAGGCTGGTTCAGACCCAATTTTTCTTCCATGGCTGCCAAAGATTCTGGGGTGGCGGTTTCGCCCAAAATAACTTGCGCAGCATTGCCTGGCAACCATTCCAACACCCCAAATACCACCACCGACGTGACCGCCAAGGTGGCGAAAAAACTGAAGAAACGTTGAAGCACAAACGAAGACACGCGTTATCCTTGTGTCTTCAGGGTTGGCGTCCCATCAGCCATGTTGGCAAGACAGGGCGGGGGCATTGATAAAAGGCTTTCAGATGACATCTCAGAACATTGTAAACACCCGATTGAGCCAAAGAGCCAATCCGCATTACGGCAGCATTGCTGACATTGCAGGTTTGCATGTGGGCCACTTTACCTCCAGCCAGCGCCTAACGGGGTGCTCTGTGGTGTTGGCGCCCCAAGGTGCAGTGGGTGGTGTCGATGTGCGCGGTGCTGCCCCAGGCACACGAGAAACTGATTTGCTTGACCCCTCCAATTTGGTCGACAAGGTGCATGCGGTATTGTTATCAGGTGGCAGCGCCTTTGGCTTAGACGCCGCCAGCGGTGTCATGCGTTGGCTAGACGAACGCAACTTGGGGTTTCAAACTGGCCATGGGTGTGTGCCCATCGTGCCAGCCGCCGTGCTATTTGACTTGCCTCTGGTGCGGGAAGGCGACAACGCCAAAATCAGACCCGACGCCGATGCTGGCTATGCGGCTTGTGATGATGCGCTTTACCAAAAGCCGATGTCTGCCAGTGCCATGCGGTCGGTGATACCGCCCATGTCGGGCAATGTAGGCGCAGGTGCGGGTGCCGTGGTGGGTAAATTGTTTGGCCTAAACCGGGCCATGAAAGGCGGCATGGGCCATGCTTTGGTCAAAGTGGGGCCATGGCAAGTAGGGGCGATGGTGGCATGCAATGCCGTGGGCGACGTGATCGATCCTGCCACCGGTCAAGTGTTGGCAGGCGCACGCACAGCCGATGGCACGCGCTTGCTTAATTCGCAGCAAGCCTTGCTGGCGGGTCAGAGCTCTGCTATTCCGATGGCAGGCACCAATACCTCCATTGGCGTCGTGGCCACCAATGCCACATTAAGCAAAGCGCAAGCCAAGCGCTTGGCCATGAGTGCGCACGATGGCTTTGCACGAAGCATTCGACCTGCGCACACCACCTTGGATGGCGATACCTTGTTTGCCATTGCTACCTGTGCTGAAAGCACCGCACCCGACATGCTGTTGCTAACCGTGATGGCTGCAGAAGCCACAGCGCAGGCCACCGTGAACGCCATTTTGTTTGCCAATGGCGTGCACAGTTTGAAGGGCTATTTGCCTTCCGCGATGGAGCTCAATCCTTAAGGCTTAAGAACGTTTTATTCAACGTTAAATGTCAGGCCGGCATGGGATTGCAGTCGCGCAATGAGTGCGTTGCCCATGGCTGAAGCGGGTGTCCAGAATCCGCCCTTGGTGACTGTGGCATCTTTCAGCAAGCAAATGGCCGCTTCGGCAATCATTTTGGAAGTGCTGCCATAGCCTGGATCGCGATCGCCTTTAACCCCCACTTTTACAGATTGGCCCTGCTCATTGGTCGCAATGAACAGCACGTCATAGCTGCCCGCTTCGCGTTCGGCCTTGGAAGGACCTTCACCGGGTTTGAGTTTGTCTTCGCTCATGCTCTTGTCTTGTGCAATGGCGTTGGCAATGGCTTCGCCTTTTTCGCCGGGGCCAGTGACGATCATTTCGTCGTATGCAAAATCGGAGCCCCACACATGGTTCAGTAAAAAGTTAGACCGGTGCACATTGCGCGTGTTGATGGTGGCCATGATGAAAGGCGCAACCCAGACGCCCATGACCTCGTCCAACATAGGTTTGTGGCCTGTGGGTTGCCTCGGGCCCTCAAAGCCAGGTGTGAGAGAAAAGGGATTTTTGAGCAAGTCAATGACGCCAGGCTGCGTGGCGGCAGCGGCCATGGTGGCTTTGAAGCTGGCTGCTGTGCCGCCAGAAAAGGTGCCCTTCATTTTACGAACGCGGCCGCGCACACGCTGTGCGGGCTTGCCAAATCGCTTGGTCATTTCTTCTTGTGCCATGAACACACCCAAGTCGAAAGGGCTTGAATCAAAGCCGCAAGAGAAGACCAAGCGCGCACCGCTTTTTTCTGCTGTGGCTTGGTGCTGGTCAATCATGTGGCGCATCCATGCAGGTTCGCCGCACAAGTCAACATAGTCAACGCCGGATTCGGCACAGGCTTTGATCAATTCGTTGCCGTACAACTGATACGGGCCTACTGCTGAAATGACCAAGCGGGTTTTGGACATGAGAGACTTCAGTGAGGCTTCGTTACTGCTCTCAATGACCACCAATGGGGTGGAAGCAGGTGCGCCAATTTCGTCACGTACTGCTTGTAGCTTGTCTAGGCTACGGCCACCCATGGCCCACTTGAGCCCCGAGTCTGAGCGGGTGAGTAAATACTCTGCAATGAGACGGCCCGTAAAGCCAGTGGCGCCGTGCACCACGATGTCGAATTCTTTGGTCATTATTTCAATCGTTCCAAGGGTTGAGGACGTCCAGTCCTAAGTTTTTAAAATCTTTGCTGTTGCGCGTCACCATGGTTAAACCATGGTGTGATGCTGTTGCG
>CALCBL010000044.1 GCA_937897495.1 uncultured Burkholderiales bacterium | reverse complement strand
ATGCTCGCTGACAAATTTCAGGTGGAGCCCAACAAGGTGGCGTCCACCGTCATCGTCGGACATTTGCTGAGCCTTGCGTTTCTGCCGCTTGGCATTTGGCTGGCATTCATTTAGTTATTTCATCACCTCACACAAAGGAATTAGTCATGATCAAGTTTTATTTTCATCCTTCGCCCAATCCCTTGAAGATCGCGTTGTATCTTGAAGAAACTGGTGAGCCCTACGAACTCATTCCGGTGGACACGCGCAAAGGTGAGCAGCACTCTGATGCTTTCAAGGCCATCAACCCCAACGCCAAGACGCCGGCCATGCTGGACGATGACATTCGAGTTTTCGACAGCAACGCCATGTTGCTTTATTTGGCTGAAAAGATTGGCAAGTTCGTACCTGCCGATACGCCCCAAAACAAAGCTGAGATGTACTCGTGGCTGATGTTTGTAGCGACCGGCATAGGCCCTTACTGTGGCCAAGCCGTTCACTTCAAACACTTTGCACCCGAGCCCAATGACTATGCGGTGAATCGCTATGACTTTGAAGCATGGCGGCACTGGCACCTTATCAATGACCATTTGGCCAATCAGCCTTACATGATGGGCAATGAGTACACCATCGTGGACATGTCCGTTTGGGGCTGGGCGCGTGTCGCACCCTTTGTTTTGGGTGCGGATGCTTGGGAAAAACTCCCCCATGTCAAACGCTTGCTCGATGAAATGAACGCGCGTCCTGCGGCGCAGCGCGCAGAAGCCTTGAAAACGAAGTTCACTTTCAAAGCGGAAATGGATGAGGACGCACGAAAAAAACTTTTCCCATCCAACGAGCGTCTTAAAACCGCTGGGGTATGACGAATGATTGACTTTTATTACTGGACCACGCCGAACGGTCACAAGGTCACGATGTTCTTGGAAGAGTCAGGCCTTGACTACAACATCAAACCCATCAATATCAGCAAGGGTGAACAATTTGCCGCTGATTTTTTGAAGATTGCCCCCAACAATCGAATTCCGGCCATCGTTGACTACTCGCCTCTAGGTGGCGTTGAACCCATCGCGATTTTTGAGTCAGGCGCCATTCTTTTGTACTTGGCAGACAAGACACAAAAGTTTATTCCTCAAGATTTGCGTGGAAGAAATGAATGCCTTCAATGGCTGTTTTGGCAAATGGGTGGCTTGGGTCCCATGGCTGGACAAAACCATCACTTTGTTCAGTACGCCCCAGAGCAATTGCCTTACGCCATCGATCGGTACGTCAAAGAGACTTCGCGCTTGTATGGCGTCCTGAATAAGCATCTGTCAGATGGCCGTGAGTACATTTGCGGCGACTACTCCATAGCCGACATGGCTGCCTATCCTTGGGTCGTGCCGCATGAGCGTCAGCGCCAGGACATGAGCCAGTTTCCCTCTCTAGCGTCATGGTTTGAACGAATTAAAAACCGTCCAGCAACACAGCAAGCCTATGAGATTGCCAAGTCAATCAATACAGCGCCCACCGTTGACCAGAATGCCAAGTCTATTTTGTTTGGCCAAGATGCCAAGACAGTTGTTTGATCCACAGAGAGAAAAATTCAATGAAGATAAAAGCGGTTGTTTTTGATGCCTACGGCACCTTGTTTGACGTGTACTCCATCCAAATTCTGGCTGAAGAGTTCTACCCCGGTAACGGGGCTGATATCGCGGTGAAGTGGCGCGACAAGCAAATTGAATACACACGGTTGATCACACAGTCAGATCC
>CALCBL010000043.1 GCA_937897495.1 uncultured Burkholderiales bacterium | reverse complement strand
TCCGGAGCCTAAAAGCAGGATTTTTTTCATGGTTTTGCTGACTTGAATCTATTTACTTCGGCGATAATACGATACATGTCCAACGCAACAACCCACAAATTGATCGCACGCCTTGTGCTGGTGTGGTTTGCGCTGTTCATTGGTGTGGCCATTGCATCGCCCATTTTGAATCCCACAGAAACCCAAATGGTGTGTTCCAGTGCGGGTGGCATGAAAATGGTGGCCTCAGGCGAAGAGGGTGTCGATGCCCAAGCAACGACCAGCATGGACTGTCCTTTGTGCGCCCCAGTTGTGCTGCCTGCAGCTTCTCGTTCTGTCGGGCTTGAGAAAGTCAGCCCTTTAGCCCACCTTTTGCACCCTGTCGCTGCAGCACTCGTTGCTTCACTGACAGCACCGCCACTGCCTTCGCGCGGGCCTCCTTTTATTTCCTGAAATTTTGTCGAGAGTTCTGAGCTAGGGCTTGGAGCTTTTCGGTTTTGCCATCAATTTGGCAGTGCTTTTTTTCTGGAAATTTAAAATGAAATTTATTACAAAGTTTGCAATCAATTCGCTTTTCATTGCTTTGTCCCCATGGCTTTTGTCTGGCGCTGTCCACGCCCAAGCCGTCGTGCCGAGCATCAAAGCCGAGAGTGCTTCTAAAAGTTCCGTGACCCATGCCAATGTGACCATCAGCGACAGCTGGGTTCGGCCCACCGTTGCAGGACAGAAAGCTACAGGTGCTTTCATGAAAATCACAGCCAAAGAAAACAGCAAGCTTTTGAGTGTCAGCAGCCCTGTCGCGGGCGTGGCAGAAGTTCACGAAATGAAAATGGAAAAAGATGTCATGAAAATGGCGGCTATTCCATCTTTAGATTTGCCCGCAGGAAAAGCTGTCGAATTGAAACCGGGCTCGTATCACATCATGTTGATGGACTTGAAATCGCCTGTTGAAAAAGGTGCCAAGCTGCCCTTGACCTTGAAGTTTCAAGATGCCAAAGGGGGCAAGTTTCAAGTAGAGCTGCTACTTGATGCCACCATGCCTATGGCCTCAGGCCAACCCAGTGGCGCTGCGAAGCATCACCACCATTGAAACCTTTCACAATAGCATCGACTTTATTCTGCTTTGATACCGGCATAGGCCGCCACCCTGGCCCAGCGCACAATTTCTGAGCGCATGAAGTCGGTAGCTTCTTCGGAGGTGGTGAAGAAACTTTCAAAGCCCAAGGTGTCAAGCTTGTCTTTCATCTTGGGCTCTTTGCCAGCTTGAATGAAGGCGGCATTGAGTTTTTTCACCACGGCAGGCGGCGTGTTGATGGGTGCATAGACTGCAAACCAGTTGGTCAACTCAACCCCTTTGTAGCCTTGCTCGTTCAAGGTGGGCACTTGCGGCATGGCTTTGTGCCTGTCGGCTGACGCAACGGCCAAGGCCCTGAGTCTGCCTTGTTGAATTTGTGGCAAAGCATTTTGAATGGGGCTGAACATGTAATTGAGTTGGCCGCCAATCAAGTCGTTCATGGCTTGGGCCTGACCTTTGTAGGGAATGTGGTTTGACTTTAAGCCCACCAATTGGTTGAAAAATTCGGCTTGCAAATGTTGGGGACTGCCCATGCCTGCAGAGC
>CALCBL010000042.1 GCA_937897495.1 uncultured Burkholderiales bacterium | reverse complement strand
TGGCTTACTTTGCCCACAAAAACAATTGGGGCGCAGATGTCAAGTTTGAATGGCCACGTGTTTTAAAAGCCTTGGCAGAAACAGGCGTTGTCATCGGTTGGCCCATCGGTGTTTGGGGCTTGGTCACTTTATTTGAAACACCACCGCAGTTAACGGTGTTCGTTGCACTCGGATTTTTATTCATCGCCGATAAACTTTTCAAGTTCCAAGCTGTACTGCCCATCATGACCCCTGTGCTGCTCATTGGCGGCATGACCACTGGCGTATTTACACCCACTGAAGGTGCCATTGCAGCCTGTGTCTGGGCCATCATTCTCGGATTTTTCTGGTATCGCACGCTGAACTTCAAAATGTTTGTGAAGATTTGCTTGGACACCGTCGAGACCACTGCCACCGTCATGTTCATTGTGGCGGCTGCCAGCATTTTTGGTTGGATGCTCACGGCCACAGGCGTCACAGCGGCCATCAGCGATTGGGTGCTGGGCTTCACGCAAGAGCCTTGGAAGTTTTTGCTGCTGGCCAATTTGCTCATGCTGTTCGTGGGTTGCTTCTTAGAGCCCACAGCCGCCATCACCATCCTCGTTCCCATCTTGGTACCCATCTGCCAAAAGCTGGGCATCGACTTGGTTCACTTTGGTTTGATCATGGTGCTCAACCTCATGATTGGTCTGTTGCACCCACCCATGGGCATGGTGCTGTTTGTCTTGGCGCGTGTGGCCAAACTCAGCGTTGAAAGAACCACTGCCGCCATCCTTCCTTGGTTATTCCCTCTGCTAGGCAGCTTGGCCGTCATCACCTACGTGCCCAGCTTGGTGCTTTGGCTCCCTAAAAAGTTTTTTTGAGATCAAACCATGAGTGTTTTTATCCGACTTCATTCTGCCGATGACGTGGTCATTGCGCGTGCCCAACTCATGAGCGGTGCCAGTGTGGAGGGAGTGCCTGTCAAAGGCCTTATTCCACCGGGCCACAAAGTGGCCACGCGCGCCATTCAAGCCGGACAGCCTGTGCGTCGCTACAACCAAATCATTGGCTTTGCCAGTGCGGCCATCCAGCCCGGCGAGCATGTGCACACGCACAACCTCAACATGGGGCCCGAGAAGGGTAACTTCGAGCGCGACTACGCCATTGGCCAAGACGTGAAGCCAGAAGCACCGCGCAAACACGCCACCTTCATGGGCATCAAGCGTTGGGATGGCCGAGTGGCTACTCGCAATTACATTGGCGTACTTTCTAGTGTCAATTGTTCAGCCACGGCCGCACGCGCCATTGCCGATCATTTTTCCAAACGCAACAACCCTGCTGCGCTGGCCAACTTTCCCCATGTCGATGGCGTAGTGGCTTTAACGCACGGCACCGGTTGCGGCATGGACACCGAAGGTCTGGGCATGCAGTTGTTAGAGCGCACCTTGGCAGGCTATGCCACGCATGCTAACTTTTGGGGCGTGGTGGTAGTGGGCTTGGGCTGCGAGTCCAATCAACTCAAAACCTGGTTGGCACACAGCAGCTTGCACGAAGGCGACACACTCAAGGTGTTCAATATTCAAGACTCGGGTGGTACGCGCCTGACGGTTGAAAAAGGCATTGCCCTCATTGAAGAAATGTTGCCACGTGCCAATCAAGTGAAGCGCGAGCCTTGCAGTGCTGAACACATCACCGTTGGTTTGCAATGCGGTGGATCTGATGGCTACTCTGGCATCAGCGCCAACCCCGCATTGGGCGCAGCGGTTGACTTGTTGGTTCAACACGGCGGCACAGCCATCCTGAGCGAAACCCCTGAAATTTATGGTGCCGAGCATTTGCTCACACGCCGCGCTGTCAAACCCGAAGTGGCGCAAAAGCTCATTGACCGCATTCACTGGTGGGAGAACTACACCGAAATCAACGGCGGTGAGATGAACAACAACCCGTCGCCAGGCAACAAGGCCGGTGGCCTGACCACCATCTTAGAAAAGTCACTGGGCGCTGTGGCCAAAGGTGGTACCAGCAACTTGCAAGCTGTTTACGAATACGCAGAACCTGTCGATGCGCATGGCTTTGTGTACATGGACACCCCAGGCTACGACCCCGTCAGTGCCACAGGCCAAGTGGCTGGTGGGGCCAATCTCATTTGCTTCACCACGGGTCGCGGCAGTGCCTATGGCTGTGCGCCCTCCCCCAGTTTGAAATTTTCCACCAACACCGCTTTGTGGAAAAAACAAGAAGAAGACATGGACCTGAATTGCGGTGAGATTGTTGACAACGGCGTGAGCGTTGCCGACATGGGTCAGCGCATTTTTGACATGATTTTAAAAGCTGCCTCTGGCGAACCTACCAAAAGCGAACAACATGGCTACGGGCAAAATGAGTTTGTGCCTTGGCAAGTTGGCGCGGTCATGTAATTTGAAAGTCAACATATGAGTCATTGCATTCCGGCAGATCAACTGCGACAACAAATCAGCCACATCATTCAAATGACTGGCAGTGAAATTGCCGAAGCAGAACAAGTGGCCGCCAACTTGGTCATGGCCAATTTAAGTGGTCACGACTCGCATGGTGTAGGCATGGTGCCGCGCTATGTCGACGCGGTGCTTGAAGGCGGCCTCAGCCCCAACACTGGCGTCAAAGTGGTGCTCGACACCGGCCCACTGCTCAACTTAGACGGCCAACGTGGCTACGGGCAAATCACGGGCGTACAAGCCATGGAAATGGGCATAGAACGCGCCAAAAAACATGGCGTGTGCACAGTGGCACTCAGCCGCTCGCATCACCTCGGCCGCATTGGTCACTTTGCAGAAATGGCTGTGGCGCAAGGTTTGGTTTCAATGCATTTTGTCAATGTGTTGTCACGCCCCGTGGTGGCACCCTTTGGCGGTGGCGATGGTCGCTTTGGCACCAACCCTTGCTGCATTGGCGTACCCATGGGCAATCGCCCACCCTTCGTGCTCGACTTTGCCACCAGCCGTGTGGCGCAAGGCAAGATGCGCGTGGCGCACAACAAAGGCGAGCAAGTCCCCGATGGTTATTTGATCGACGAGAACGGTCACCCCACCAACGATCCTGGTGTGGTGGTCGTGCCGCAATCTAATGGCATGTTTGGCGCGCTCATGACCTTTGGTGAGCACAAAGGTTTTGGTATGGCCATGGCCTGCGAATTGTTGGGTGGCGCCCTCACAGGCGGCGACACTTGGCACCGTGAAGCTGATCACAGACGTTCTGTGTTGAATGGCATGTTGGTCATGCTGATTGACCCTGTTCGCTTGGGCACACAAGCCTCCTTTGAAAAAGAAGCCTTGGCGTTTGAAGATTGGTTGCGGCAAAGTCCAAATGCGCCAGGCACTTCAGGTGTCATGACAGCTGGCGAACCCGAACGTGCCGCGCGCGCCGAGCGTGCGCAAAGCGGCATTTGGATCGACGACGCCACTTGGGCCGAACTTCAGGCTTCAGAAGACAAGCTGAAAAATCGAAATGCCTGAACTGAAGCTCGCTCGCGCCACCCTGCCTCTGGTTTCAAAGTCAGTTCATACACCGGCATACTCGCCAACTTCTGCCCAGCCGGGTGTGGTGCATTTGGGCTTAGGCGCGTTTCACCGTGCGCACCAAGCCATGGTGTTCGATCAATTGTTGCGCGAAGGCGATATGCGCTGGGGCATTCATGGCGTGGGCATGACCCAACCGGGTTTGGTCAACAAATTGCGCGCGCAAGACGGCTTGTATGCCGTGCGCGTTGCAGGCGCCAATGGCATTGAATGGCACGTGCCTGGCGCGCTGTGGCAAACCAGCGTGGCCACCACCGAACGCCAGAATGTCTTGAACGTCATTGCCGCTCCAAGCACTCGTTGGATCACACTCACCGTAACGGAAAAAGGCTACACGCCTGCTTTGGCCCAGTTGCTGATCGATGGCTTGCGTTTGCGCCACGCTGCAGGCCAAGCAGGCCTGACCATTGCGTCGTGTGACAACTTGCAAGGCAATGGCCACAAACTCAAAGCCATCCTTCATGCAACAGCCAGCTCACAAGATGCCGAGCTGATGACATGGATAGATGCCCGCTGTGCATTTCCTTGCAGCATGGTCGACCGCATCGTGCCTGCGGCCACCGATGAAGTAGCAGCTGCCGCCAAAGAGGCGCTGGGCATGCAAGACGAATGTGCCCTGAGTACCGAAACATTTTGGGAGTGGGTCATTGAAGACAACTTCGTTGACCCAAGCGACGCAGCACTGCTAAGCCGATGCGGCGTTCGCGTGACCTCGCAAGTGCACAGTTATGAAGAAGCCAAATTGCGCATGCTCAATGGCAGTCATTCCGCCATGGCTCTAATGGGGGCCATCACTGGCCGCGCGCACATTGCCGATTGCATTGGTTCAGATCACATCCAAGAATTTGTTCATCGCTTGATGACTCAAGAAGTGGCGCCGCACCTCAGTCGATCAGATTGGGCCGACTACCGAGACGCACTCATTCAGCGTTTTGGCAACCCTTATTTGAAGCACAGCGTGCATCAAATTGCCACCGACAGTTCGCAAAAAATTCCTCAACGTTGGCCGCCTTCTGTTTTGGGTCAAATGGCCAAAGGCCAATCGTTTGAGCACCACGCATTGGCTGCCGCTATTTTTCTGCGGTACACCTTGGCCAAAGATGAACAAGGCAAAGCTTACGCCCTCAACGATCCTCAGGCCGAGAGCCTGATGGCCATTGGCGCAAACCAAGCCACAGAACCTCATGCTTGTGTGCGTGCCTTGTTGGCGCGTGAAGATCTGTGGGGCAAAGAACTGGCAGCCTCAGAAGCATGGCTTGATCGCGTTAGTTATTGGCACGACCAAGTGTTGCACCAAGGCGTTGACGCTACGGTGAAATACATCATCCAACAAGACTTCTCATGAAAATCAC
>CALCBL010000041.1 GCA_937897495.1 uncultured Burkholderiales bacterium | reverse complement strand
CAGTATGAAACTTACTTTCAATTCAATGACCCCATCACCCCTTTGATGAAAAGATACGAAGTGGCCGTTAGGGCTACGGATGTTCTCAGGCATGAAGAGCTGCGTAAAACCGAGTTCTTCAACGATTTCTTATACAAAGATGGTCTGTACTGGGGTGTTAATTTATACGCATGGCACAAAGGAAACAATTTGGGCGACATGCGAATTTGGCGTGATCGTCGTCGCGAAAATTTCTCGGAAGATGACTTGCGCATGCTCGATATGATCCAGCCAGCCTTTATCAGCGCTTTGGCCAGAGCACGCAATTACAGGAGCAATGCAAACCCTATTCCTACGCTCATCATCAAACTCAGCCCTAGGGAACAAGAAGCCGCATTACTAGTGGCCCAAGGTCTGTCAGACAAAGAGATCGCTCGTCGACTCAATATTTCGACCACCACTGTGCGTACACATTTAGAGCACGCTTTCAGAAAAACAGGCGCTAGCAATAGAGCAGGTCTGGCCCACAAAATATTGAATTGAGTTGCTGTCGACTTCCTCAATTTGAAGGATACCGTCGTTTGCTACATCGTCTTAGGATGAAACTTGTGCAAACTTTTGCACGACTTTATTCTAGAGGCATCCTATGAAACATTCACCCTCACGACGTAACTTTTTCAAAACATCTGGCGCAGTTTCGGCCTCGACTTTACTTGGCAGCACTGCATTGGTTGCTTGCGGTGACAACACGGCTCCTGCTCTTTCTTCAGACGAGCAATTGGCGTTGACCGCTACACAGGCTGTGGCGGCTCTAAAGTCCGGCAGGCTTAGCGCAACAACTTATGTGAGCACCTTGATAGCCCGCGCCAAAGCGGTGTCTGATCTGAACGCCATGATCACACTTGACGAAGTAGGCGCAATGGCTACGGCAAAACAAATCGATGCCGACCGAAGTGCAGGCAAAACATTGGGGGCCTTGGCCGGCTTACCTATCGTCGTTAAAGACAATATCAATACCAAAGGCATGAAGACCACAGGAGGCACCTACTCGCTTCGCAACTTTCAGCCGGCGACCAATGCGCCATCCCTTCAAAAGTTAATCGATGCAGGCGCCATTGTCTTGGGCAAATCGAATTTGCATGAATGGGCCTTTGGCATCACAAGCACCAACTTCACGCTTGGAATCGACCCCATCACAAAGGCCGCCACCCGGCCTTGTAAAAACCCCTATGACACGACGCGCGTTTCAGGCGGATCATCTGGCGGAACAGCTGTGGCGGTGGCCACGCGATTTGCGCCCGCAGGCCTTGGAACTGACACAGGCGGATCAACCAGAGAACCCGCATCTTTTTGCGGCATCGCGGGCTTTCGCCCTTCGGTAGGCGATGGCGCAGGCAAAGGTCGCCGTTATGCCGACACAGTGAATGATGCGCTTCCAATCAGCACAACGCGTGACACGCTTGGCCCCATGGCGCGCACAGTGGCCGATTTAGCGCTACTTGATGCAGTGATCACTGGCACCACAACGCCCACTGCAAAAGCACTCAAGGGATTAAAGATCGGGATTCATGCCAGTTTTTGGGCAGGCTTGGAAGACAATGTCAAAACTGTAGCCACGGCAGCCAAACAAAAATTGGCAGACGAAGGGGTCGTATTTGTCGATGCTGATCTGACTGGCATCATGGCGCTGAACGACTCAATTTCATTCCCAATTGCATTGCATGAACCTGTGGCGGCCATTCCTGTCTACCTCGCGACCAACAAGGCACCCATTAGCACCGTCAAGGAAGTCAGCGATCAATTGGCCAGCCCTGATGTACAAGGCGCATTTGGCGCCATCCTAGGCGACGTGTACGGCGGCGCTTATCCCGATGTGATGTCTACTAAACGCCCAGCCTGGCAAAACCTCTACAAAGACTATTTTG
>CALCBL010000040.1 GCA_937897495.1 uncultured Burkholderiales bacterium | reverse complement strand
CCAATGCGCATTTTTAAACTCCAAAAATTCTGGCCAAACGAACGCCAAAGCCTTGTATCCAAGGTGAGACGTATCTCAACTTAGGTCGATTGGCTTCCGACGCTTTAATAATTTGATTCACGATGCCCTGTGTGCTGCGTGCTTCCAGTAATTTAAACGTGGCACGTTCTTGTTTCTTCATTTTTTCTGCTTGATGAGAAAAGTAGGAGGAGCTTCCCATCCATGCATATTTGCTGTCAGTCATCGCTTGGTTGAATCCGGTGTGAATAGCGCCGGGCTCAATGAGCGAGATGTGAATGTTTTTCTTGAGCTGGTCCATTTCGGCACGCAGGCCTGCTCCAGCAGCTGAGAGTGCAAACTTGCTCATGCTGTAGGGCATGAGAAAGGGCATAGGCACTCTGCCTGCAATGGAGCTAACCAAAAGCACCGTTCCTTTTTCGCGCCGAATCATGCCGCTCAAAGCAACTTGTGTGAGTTCAAGGGTACAAAACAAATTCACTTCGAAAATTTTCCGAACACGTTGCATGTCGACTTCCGCCAACGAACCTGATTCGCCCATGCCTGCGTTGTTGATCAAAACATCAATGGCATACGGCTCGATGAGTTGTCTGTCAGTTTCTAGGGTGATGTCTAGCTTGAAAACCTCGAGAGGCGTGCTCTTGCTTTGCGCCTCAAGGCTTAGGGCTTCAGCTTGCGCCTGAGTTTGGGTGGTGGCCAGCACGCGGTGCCCTCTGGCAGCCAAGGCAAATGCTGAGTCTTTGCCGATACCAGAGCCCGCGCCAGTGATCAAAATAGTTTTAGACATGCCAAATTCGATTCTTTAAACAGAAGGGACGTAAATGCGCGAAAGACGGTCCATAGAACACCAGTAAAAATCGCGGTGCCAACCAGCGCTAGGAAAAACCACGCCCTGCATGAATCCGCCGGTTTTGACACGCGCTTTTTCTTGGCCTGTTTCAATGTCCAACACAATCACCTGTTCGTCAAAGCGGCTGTAGTCATTGACGCACACTTCACCCGTATTGGCAAACAACAACATGTGGCTGGCAGCGCCAAAACTTTCATGGTGCCAAAGAGGGTTTAATTCAACATCGTACTCATTGCCGTTTTGACTTGCGTCAATTTTCCAAGCGCGTAAATGGCGGTTGGCAGAGTCGTAGCCAACCACAATGCGTCGTTTTAAATCGATCAGGGGTGGGTTTGTAACGCTGCCATGAGGCAAGCCACTGACTTCCCAGCTTTGATGTGATTGAGCATTCTTCAGTGACACTCGAATGAGCCGGTTGGCGGCTTTGTGAATGCCCGCACCCAACATGCTCATGAAGTAGTTGTGCTTGCCGTTGTCCATGAACCAGCCATGCTCACCGTCGATCACCATGTCCCAGCCATAGCTTTGCGTTGCATCTTGCAGGTAATGAAACTCCCAATTGGCATCGCGAACCAATTGTTGCGAAGCTTCATGCCAGTGGTATCTGAAAACGCGACTGACGCCCACCACATACACCGTGTTGCCATGGGCACTTAAACGGGCAATGGATGCTTCGGGGCACGTCACATCGCTGCTAGCCACTCTGAAGCTGTCTGGGTTAAGTGTGGTGAGTTGAGCAGGTATTGTGTCCGAAAGGTTTTTGGTCACGATCAAACCATTGTCGAGTACCACAAAGCTGTTGTAGGGCTCATTGATGGGCAAAGCATATGAAGCCACTGGTTGGCATTGGCGATTGAGTTTGTGCGCGTACCGGCCATAAACCACAATCAGGTGCCCGTTGGCATGCACTGCCACGCCGCCCGGCCACATGGGGCCACCGTCTAGTCTTGGCGAACATTCCAGCGTTTCAAGGGTGAGAGGGTCGATGCGAGAAACTTGCGCCGTGGTGGCCAAGCCCATGTATGTGCGAAGTACAGAGTGTGTGAGAAGAAACACTTCACCCGGCGCACCCAAGACGGTCATGGTCGACATCTGTGTGCGTTTGGAAGTGCACGCCAGCTTCATGCCAGGTTGCAAATTTAAGCAGACCGTGTTGTGAGGCGATTGAAGCCTAGAAGGCCCTGCGTCTTCGCAAGGCCAAGGGCTGTCAATGTAACCAGGCGACGCCATACTGATAGCTCAATGGGCGGCTTGCTTAAAAGCACTGTGTTTGCGCCGACGCCAAAACCAAAATGTGCCTAAAAGCAGCACGCCAAAGATGCCGATCAGATGCAATTTGTACCTGGGCCAATAGACAAACACCAGAGAGTTGATGATGACCTGTTCAATAGGGTCGTAGCCTGTTGGCATTTCAAGCACACCATTGGCTTTGGCCCATTTGGCATAGTCTGCTTGCATGCTTAAAAACAGATCGGGTAATTCTTCTTGTAAGTCTTGCGTCTCACCAGGGTCTTTGACAATGTTGTACAAACGCCATTGACCATCGCCTACCGGTGTTAAGTTGCTGACCAATTTGTAGTCACCCTTGAACAAGGCGCGGTTGCCTGACAATTCGTATCCCAGTATTTCATCAGGCCTGCGAACTCTTGTTGCATCACCTGTGATCACTGGCATCAGACTGTGGCCACTCAATGGATAGATGGTTTGCCCTTTGTAGAGCGTGCCAGGATGTTGAACGCTGGCCAAGTCAAGCAGGGTGGGCACGATGTCATTCACGTGTGTGAGGCTGGCATGCACCCGATTGCTGGCAGACTTTGGCATATTGGGAATGCCCGAAATAATCAGCGGCACACGAATGCCGCCTTCACCTGCAAAAAACTTGTAAGTGCTTAAGGGTGCTGCGGCAGCGCTTGCCCAGTTGGGGCCAATGACGCTGTAGGCGCCCTTGCTGCCTAAACGTTCGATATCGCGGTTGTAATTTTGATCTAGCCACCAACGCCCTACAGCCAAGGCATAAGGGTCTGTAGCCTCTGCGCCATTGTCAGACAAGAACATGAAAACAGTTTGATCAAATTCGCCCGTTTCTTTCAAATGAGCGATGAGCCGGCCTATGTGAAAGTCCATGGCCTCTGCCATGGCAGCATAAACCTCCATGCGGCGAGCTTGGTATGCTTTGTCTGCTGCACTCAAAGAATTCCAGGCCACATGTGTTGAAGGTAAATGGGCCATTTTGGAGTTGGCTGGCACAAGGCCAAGGGCAATGGCTTTGTCGCGACGTTCATTGCGCAACACATCCCAGCCCTTGTCGTAGCGACCTTTGTATTTGTCGATGAACGACTGCGGTGCTTGAAGAGGAATGTGGTTGGCCTGGAATGCGATGTAGGCAAAAAAGGGTTTGTCCGATTTGGCGTCGGCTTGAAGGTACTCAAGTGTTTTGTTGATGTAAAACTCTGATGAGTAAAACTCTTTCGGCATCTTGGCTTCTTGCCCGTTGTCGTACCAATACACTTTGTCAGTGAGGTCTAAGTAAAGCTTGCCGGTTTCCCAGTTGTCCGAACCGCTGTCGCCCATTACCAAGGACCGATCAAATCCTCTGGCAGGCGGTAAGTTGTGCGGCTCTTTGCCTACATGCCATTTGCCGGCGACATAGGTTCTGTAGCCGCTGTCTTGTAGCAAGCTTGATACCGTGACAACACGCTGGTTGAGCACACTCAAGTACCCAGCGCGGCCCACATGCGATTGAGGAATGGTTTCCCGCATGTTGCCCACACCATTCAGGTGATTGTCAACGCCAGTAAGCAACATGGATCTCGTGGGTGAGCACGATGCACTGACATGAAAGTTTGAAAAGCGCATGCCCGATTGCGCCAATTGGTTCAGGTTGGGTGTTTGAATCTCACCGCCAAAAGCGCCCACGTCACTAAAGCCCCAGTCATCTGCCAGCATCACAACAATGTTGGGTCGTTTGGCCCATACGGGTGTGCAAATCAAAAGTGCGGCGCTGGCGCAAACGGCTAACCATATTTTGAGGGTACTGCTTGAGAATGTCATGATTCAATGAGAGGGAGGCAGATCAAAC
>CALCBL010000039.1 GCA_937897495.1 uncultured Burkholderiales bacterium | reverse complement strand
GCCTCTGAGTTCAATATTTCTGGACTCACCAATTTAAAGCCGCATGCTTGCTCAATTTGGTTGCGGCTAATTTGGCCGGGACGCAGCAGCACAGGTACACCGCGAGTGCAATCGACGATGCTCGACTCAATGCCCACCTCGCATTTACCACCATCCAAAATTAAGAGTGCATCGCCAAATTCAAACTGCACATGCGCAGCACTGGTGGGGCTGACGCGGCCAAACAAATTGGCACTGGGCGCAGCCAAACCCCAGACACCTTTAGCAGCGCAAGCCTTCAGCACTTCATAAGCTACAGGATGTGAAGGGCAACGCAAGCCCACAGAATTTTGTCCGCCCGCTGCAGCTGCAGCCATCTCTGTCTGCCTAGGCAAGATGAGTGTGAGCGGGCCTGGCCAAAATTGCGACATCAATTTTTGCGCAAAGTCGGGGATGTCACTGGCAAATTTTTTAACGGAATCTGCATGGGCCACGTGAACAATCAAAGGATGATTAGAGGGCCTGCCTTTGGCTTGGAAAATTTTGGCGACCGCATTTTCGTTGCTGGCATCTGCGGCTAATCCATAAACTGTTTCGGTTGGCAAGCCCAAAAGTTCGCCAGCACACAAAGCATCGACTGCTTGTTGCACATGCAAGGGGTTACTTCCAGAAATGATCATGGGCTGATGCGTCGAGTAGCGGTGCGGTAGAAGGAGAGTTGTGGTGCAATGCTGATGGCGTGAAACTTAAAAAGCTTCTATCCCCAAGATGGCTGCAGCCTTCAAGGCCACACTGCGAACGTCTGCCACAGCAGCACCCGTGACATTGAGGTGCCCCATCTTGCGGGCTTTGCGCGCTTCAGTTTTGCCATACAAATGCAAGTGAGTGCCAGGCAATGCCAACACAGCAGCCCAATCAGGCAAGCGCATTGTGCCCTTGCCATCAAACCAGACATCGCCTAATAAATTAATCATAATGGCAGCGCTGTGTTGACGAGGTTGCGTCAAGGGCAAACCCGCCAAAGTCCGAACTTGCAAATCGAATTGCGATTGGTCGCACGCATCAAGCGTGTAGTGACCACTGTTGTGGGGACGCGGCGCCATTTCATTGACCACCATGCTGCCGTCTTGCAACACAAAAAACTCAACGCACAACACGCCCACATAGTGGACGCCTTCTGCAATGGCGCGTGCAGCCGCCACGGCTTGTTGTTGTAACGCTTCGGGCAAATGGCCCTCATACACTTCAGTGACGGCCAAAATACCTTCGCGGTGCAAATTGCGCTGTACCGGAAAATTCACCATTTGCCCATCACGGCCGCGCGCCACAATGACAGAGCACTCCAAGCTCAAGGGCAACATTTTTTCCAAGACACAGGGCACTTGTTTTAAGTCTTGCCATGCAGCGCGCAAAGCCGGCGCATCTTTCACACGCACTTGACCTTTGCCGTCATAGCCCATGCGTGCAGTTTTCAAAATGCCAGGCAGCAAAGCTTTCGACAAGGCGTCTTCTAACTGCACAGCAGATTCAATCACTGCATAAGGCGCACAAGGCACCCCGCATTTCACGAAGTGCGCTTTTTCTGCAGCACGGTCTTGTGCAATGGCCACCGCATCAGCGCCTGGCGACACAGGCCGCAGTTTGGCCAATTCGCGCAGCGCAGGCGCAGGCACATTTTCAAACTCAGTGGTGATGGCGGCACTGCAAGCCGC